>CAYUIS010000054.1:0-30642 GCA_964444825.1 uncultured Anaerolineales bacterium
CTAGCAGGATGACGATTGTCCCGACCGTATCTGATGACATATTTCCCTCCTATGGACGGAGATCGCTAGCTTGCCAGCAGGACGCGCGCTGCCCGCAGGGTCACCCATTTGCTGGGCCTGCCTTTTTCCTCGACGTCGGCCCACATCTTGCCATTCAGCGACGTCTCCATCTTCCAACGTCCCCGTTCATCCCGCTTGTTCAGGATAAACTGGCGCGCGTTGACCAGTCGAGGGTCGGCGGCGCAACCGAGCTGCGCCAGCGCATCCGCTGTCTCCAGAACGTCGCTGCGGTAGCTGAGGGGGAAGCCAAACCTGAACCAGGAACTGTTGACACGCTCGGTGTACGGGTAGTCGGCCACCACCGGGTCGCGATCCAGCAGGAACTGGATGCCGGCCTGGATGGCCTGTCCTACGGCCGGGGTGCGCTGCTGCGGGGGGACGGCGGCGAGGGCTTTTATCACCTTGGTAGCGCCCCAGGCGCACGGTTGGCCTTGATTGTAGCCGCAGACAAAGCCTGGCCCGGAAGTGCCAGACTTGTAGTACCGCACCCCGTCCTGGCTGGCGATCGCCTGGGTCTGCCAGTCCAGGGCGGCCTGTACCCGCGGATCAGAACCATAGCCCAGGTGCAACAGGGCGCACAGTAGATCGCCGTTGAGGCAGTGGACGACGCTGCTGGGCACCGGTCGCTGGCTCATTGAGAAGCCGCCGTTGGCTGCGATGCTGTGGCCGAGGAGATACTCGCAACCACGCTGCACGCGCTCATCAGTTGGGTCGGCTCCCAGTTCTGCCAGGAAGATGACCTGCCAGATGGTGGCCCGGTAGCTGGGCGAATAACCACCTCCGGGCTTGATCCAGTATCCTTCCGGATATTGGGCGTCCAGGATGGTGGGAACCGGCCCCGACGTCATCACGTCAGATTGAGCCTGGCGGACCTCTGGGTCACCGGCGGGCAAACCGGATAGATCTCGCAGGGCAAGGTAGCGCACCCCTGGGTTGTTCGGGTCTGGCTCCAGCAGCCAGTTCAATACGTCGGCGTTCAAAAGCTCGGAGTCGATTCCCATTTGACCGTCCAGCGCTCTCCTTTCCGTGTTGTCACGATCCCTGCGGATACAAAGGTGGACGAAAAAGTGGACAGGGTTACTTGCCGACGTTGATCATCACGAGTCCAACGACACAGACGAGCACTCCCGCCACGTTCACGATGGACAGTCTCTCCTTTAGGGCCACGACGCCGATGGGGAGGAGCAGTAGCGTCACCGCGACGTTGACAAAAATGGCGGCAGTGCTGATGCTCCAACCAGCCCGATAGGCCAGCAGAAAGCCTACCTCCAGCCCCACCAGTGCCAGGGCCAGCGCGTAGCTCGCCCAGTTGAGTTCCTTGAGAGCCCCAAGAACCGACCCTGAGAGGGGGAAAACGAGGAGCAAGACAAGAGACACCAAAACCGCCACCGCATAGGTAACGGCGAGAGAGAGGGCCGGATTGACGTCGGAGGGGGTGAACTTTAGGATCACGTGATAGAGCAATGAGGAGAGTACGGCCATAGAGATGGATACGTAGAATAACATGGGTAACCTTAACCTCTCAAACGGTCGGCACGGCCTCGCCCGCTCTGTGGGACTGGGATTGGTCTTGGTCAGCCTGCCGGCCCTCGGTGACCCTCAACAGCACCACCCCGGCCAGTATCATCGCGCTACCCACGATCTCCATACCACTCAGCCGCTCGCCAAGCCAAATGTAGGCGATAATGGCGGTAAAGGCCGGCTCCGACGTGACGACTAGGTTGGCCACGCTGGAGGGCAGGTAGCTCAGGCTGATGTTGTACAGCCCAAAGCCCGCCACCGTGGGGCCCGCCGCCAACAGGAAGAGGATCCCCCAACCGGCCAGGGCGTCCCCCAGCCACAGGAGCTCGGCCGGGCGGGTCGCCGCGCCGGGCAACGAGACCCCCGGCAGCAGGTTAAAAAGAAGTAGGAAGATAGCGGCAAAGCCGAAAGTATAGAACAGGGTCGTCCAGGGATTCAAGCCGCGCTGCGAGGCCGAGCGGCCCATCAGGCTGTAGATCGCATAGCCCAGGCCGGAAAAGGCCCCGGTTATGACGCCCAACAGGTTGGTCCGCCCTGCCGCCGGGTCCAGGACCCCGGTGATCAGGACGCAGCCGGTCAGGCTGAGGGCGACCGCGAGGAGCTTGGCTCCATCGAGACGTTCCTTGAGGATCCACCGGCCCAGCAGGGCGGTGAACGCCGCCGAAGAGCAGACCAGCACCGTAGCGATCGCGGCCCCGGTCAGGGCAACCGATATGGTCCACAGGGAGTTAAAGACGGCCAGCAAAAGGCCGTAGAGGATCAGGTAGACCAAGTGTTGGCGACCGGGCGGCAGCAGGGGAGGGCGGCGCAGTCCCAGGATCGGCAGTAGAGTAAGGGCCACAAAGGAATCTCGCCAGAAGGCGAGCACCAATGGTGGTAAGTGGTAAACCTCGGTGAGGTAGCGGATGAGGACAGCAGTAGTGGAAAGAGTGGCTGCGCTGGCAACGGCGATTCCATAGCCGCGCGTGAGGTTTGATCTGCTGGTCGAGACAATGGACATAGCTTGATGATCCTCTTATCAGATCAGGGTCCTCATACCCAGCGCGCTACCTGCTTGATCGGCTTCCGAGGCCGGGCGGCTGGACGTTCATCCGCGTACCCGAACGACACGGCGGCGATCATCTGGCTCTCTTCTCCCAACCACTGACGCAATTCCTCGTAGGCCTCAAAGACGTCACAGATCCACAATGAACCGATGCCCAGATCCTGCGCTGCGAGGACCATGTTCTGGATTGCTGCGCCGATCGACTGGATGTTGACCACGTCGTAAAAGTTCTGCTCGATCGAGCGTGCCAGCCAGGGATGCATACCGAAGGGATTAAAGACAAACACCGTCAGCGGCACCTGCTCCATGACGTCCGCCGTGTGCTCGCTGCTGCCAGGGTCATCACCGCGGGCCTTGGCGTTGGCAATCCCCTGGCGCATAACGCGCACCATCTCAGTGTGCTTGTCCCCCTGGACGACGACGAAACGCCACGGCTGGCGGTTCTTGCTGGACGGCGCTTGGATGCTGGCCGTCAGAATGGCCGTGAGCGCCTCGTCTGGTATCGGATCAGGCTTGAACTTGCGGATACTTCTTCGTGTAGCAATCGTGTCCAGCGTGTTCACAGTCGATTTCTCCTCTTGAGGGTGAGCGAGACGCAACGCCTGGATTACGGCGATGGCGTTGGGTCTCGCTTGGTGCGATCCAATCTACTGGACCCACTATTGGCGTATCACAAGCGGCAGGTAGACATAGGCGCCATTGACGATGACTGTCGCAGTGCGGCTGAGCCCTTGGTCGGTGTCGGTCAGCCAGGCGGTGTTGACGACGGGCCATGCGAACTGGAGCGATCCAGTCCCGGTCGTAATGCCTGGTGTGGCCTGGAAGCGTATCATCCCCGCCGAATCATCTTCGGGCAACGTCCCCTGCCATATAATGGCATTGGCCGTGGGGCTGTACACCGCGTGGGTGTCAAGCGTGTCGGTCAGACTATCGTCCACATAGTGCAGGCTGGGGGGCACCGGGTCCCACAAAATGGCATTCTGACCGATGCCCGAGATGGTCAGCGTATAGGTCACTGTGTCGTTGTTGCGCACCCCGTCACGGGGCTTGACCTCCTTGTACAGCCGGAAGGCCTGGCTCACGTCTATGCTCACGGTGGCCGCCTTGGACCGGTTCTGGCCATCGGTGACCACATAGGAGAAGGTGGCCGTCCCTAGGAAAAGCTCCTGGGGGCTGCCGTACATTGCTGGCCAGTATTCAAACGATCCATCTGGGGAGAAGTACAGCACACCCTGGCCAAACGGAATGTCGGTGGATAGCTCGGCTGTGAGCGATCCCCCTCCAACTGAGTGATCGTTTGCCAGGACCCCCGGCGCGGGGAAGGTGGTCGGGTCCATATTCGCATTCACCTCGACGGCGAACGAGTCATCGTGTACGACCAGTGGGTCAGCCTGGGGGAAGAGAACTGAGTGTTGGTTGAACACGGGCACGTCGTACTGGTGAGTGTCGTACGGCTCGTGGATGTCCAGCGTCCCGTTCTGCTTGATGGTCTCATAGCCCACGCGCTGGGCGTAACCGGCCTTTTCCCCCAGGTCAGAGCTGGGATCGTACTCCCACGTCCCGACCGCCGACGCATCTCGCCCTGTGACGAGCGCGTAGGTCTGGGCCGCGAACATGCTCATCAAGGGGCCGCTGGCGTGGAGAAGATCGTTCTCCATCATCTGGATATCGGTGCGCTCCTCCCATATCCGCCCCCAACCGATGTGCGTCATCGGGGCTCGCGACTTTTGGTTGGGATTGTTGATCGTGTCCTGATTGTCGTTGAGGGCGTCGCGCACCTCATAGAAAGCCTTGTAGCCGATCATCCAGGTCTGGCTATTGGCTGTCGCGTCGTGATAACGCTCGTACCACACAAAGTATGGATCCTGGCCGAACTGGCCGCGCACGTTTGTATTGAGGATCCCTGCCGTGTCCTCACCCTTCCACTGGCGCCACATATAGGTATAGGTGTTGCTGCCGAGATTGGCCTGAACCCCACTCCCCGGCACCGCTGCGTTCTCAAAGGTGTTGGAGCCATCGGTGACCAGGCTCCCTACGCCTGGGTCTTTTTGGGCGATCAGGTTGTTCATCTTGCCCACCGAAAGCCAGCGCGTGCTGGTGCCAAACAGGTAGCCCCGGCCGCCAACTCCGTCGAAGGGGGTCGCGACACCGGTATAGGCCCCAGTGTAGTGGGTTTTTGCCTTTTCAGCCTGCCAGGTCGACCAGGCGACGTTCTCGATGGCGATCCTGTCGGCTTCGTCAATATCGAAGGTCGAGTAGCCGACCGCCGAGACGTCCCGTTCAAAGAACTGGGCGAACATCATACTGGCGAACAGATAGGCCGCTTCCCAATCCATCGGCTCAAGGGAGCTTTCGGACAGGCCGTGGTCCCGTACTAGCTCCCGCCAGGCATAACCCACGGGGAGCACCGGGACGCGAAAGCTGTTGCCAATGCGGTAAGTGTGGTCGGCTATCTCGTCCAGATACATAGCAGACTGGTTGCCATACCACAACATCGGAAGGATGAGGCGGGCCTGATCTCCATCAAACCAGGCCCGGTTATAGATCAGGCGAATGCCCTCCATATGTAGTTCGGGCAGGAGGGCTGGATAGTCGTACAGATCGATCGGGATCACGTAATCCCATCCCTCATAGATCTTGTGCAACAGATCGTTTTTCTCCTGCGGGCCCCCGTCTCTGCCGCTATAGTACTCGACCAGCAGATCCTGGGTGATCCCGAACGTTCCGATGGTGACAGGAAAGTCGATGGTCTCATCTTTCCAGATCATGCCATCCAAAAAGCCCTGGATCCTGCTAACCGATACCGAGTCGCCGATCAGCAAGATGCGGGCGCCGCCGGCGAGCTTGGTGGAGACATCGGAGGCCTTGACCTGATCGAAGGCCTCGAACGTGACGCTGATGGTGTGGTTGGCCATCACGGATGGGATAGTGGCAAACATCACCAGGCCGATGGACTCTCCATCGATCTGCACGTCAGAGATCATATAGTCCCGCGCTGGCTTGATGCGGTAGTGCTTGGTGGTCCCGGCAGGTATCAGTGTGAACGGTTCGACGGTGTCGATCCATCCGTCTCCGGCTGCCACCACGGTCGTGATCGTATAGTTCTGGGGGGCGGTCGCCGAGGATGGGGCAATGGTTCCCAGCGTAACGCAAGCAGTCAACACAACCAGGATTCTGGAAAACGTTTGCCTTTTCACTCGATTCCTCCTTGCCATGGGATATGCGGAAAAAGGCGGTCAGTCGGGGCGAGCCCGAGGGATAGTATACAACAGGAAGGGGAGATGGACAAAAGGCGCTTATCGCTTTGGGGTCAGGCAAGAGCCTGCGATGGTGAAGCGGTTCAGAAGGGCGGGAATGGGGGTGAGGGTGTGTGAGTCAAAGACGCCGCGCGGCGGTTGGGGTTGGACGCCCATCTGAAGGCGTCGAATTGGCCTCTAATGACGGCCGGGTAGGGTGGCAGCGCCTGGTACCGGGCGAAGGTCTCACGCTGGGCCATCCGACAGGCGGGGTGCGGTAGACACCGCGCCTACGGCGTGGGCAAGGTGATGGTGGCGGTGGTGGACTGACCGGGTTGGCTTTGAATGGTAAGTGTGCCATTCTGAGCCTCGATGAGAGCCTTGGCGATGGATAGGCCCAGCCCTATGCCTGACTTGGTCTCTCCTCCGCGGTAGAAGCGCTCAAAGACGTGCAAGAGGGTCTCGGGGTCGATGCCAGGGCCGGAATCGCAAATGCTGATGGAGATGCCTGATGTGTTTCCTAAACCACTCAGTTCCGTGGTGGTAGCACTGACGGTGATCTGTCCCGCGGTGTGCCTGAGGGCGTTGTCCATCAGAATCAGCAGGACCTGCTTGAGGGCGTCTTGATCGCCAATGACCAGCACGTCGGCCAGGTCGTCGCAGGTTATGTCTCTCTGGGGATCGAGGAGGCGGGCCTGACGGCACACGTCCTCGATCAAGGGTCTGACGGCGACAGGCTCGCTTTGCAGCAAGCGTCCGGCCCCGGCACGGGCCAGGGTGAGGAGGTCGCTGACCAGGCGGATCAGGCGGTCGCTTTCACCCACCATGTCGTCCAGGATGTCCTCCCTGTCCTCAGTGCTGATGGAAGGCTCGCGACGTAGCAGTCCCAGGTTGCCCCGGAGAGTGGTCAGGGGGGTGCGCAACTCGTGCGATACATCGGCCACAAACTGGCGCTGCTGTTCAAGTGCCTGCTCGACCTGATGGTAGGCGGCCTGGAGTTGCGTCAGCATTACGTTGAAGGTGGTCGCCAATCGGCCTATCTCGTCGTTGGGGCCGGTGTATTGGACGCGGCGGCTCAAATCCTGTTCGGCGCCGATGGTCTGGGCCGTCTGCGTGATGCGGTGAATGGGCTGCAGCACCAGCGCCGACAACAACCAACCGATGCCAAAAGCGACGAGTGTGACGATGCCGCTGCCAGCCAAGAGGTTTCTGCCCAGCGTGTTCAGATACTGATCCTGGTCTGCCAGCGAGCGGGCGATCTGCACAGCCTCGATAACGTGGCCCTCGGTGATCACCGGTTCGCTATGGATGAGCAGGTGTTCATCCTCCACCGTAGCGGTCTCCACCCAGGGCTCTCCGTTCCACACGGCATCCTGTCCACGGTCGCTGAGTGGAAGGGTCACGTCGCCCAGGTTCTCCGACCGAAGGACCGGTTCTCCCTCCAGGTCGACGATCTGCACGTACATCGTCCAGGCGCCGAACTGCCGATTCGGCGGCTCCTCTGCAGATGGCGGGATTGGGGGAAGCCCTCGCTGCTCGGGCCAGCCCTCCTCAGGCCGGCGCTCCTCGGGCCAGCGATCTCCCGCCCCCTGGTCGCCCAACCGGCGAATCCCGACCATACGACGTGCAGCGTCGGCCAGCATCTGTTCCTCGCGGCTACGCACAGATTGGGCCTGCCAACCGTAGAGCATGGCGCTGAAGCCTGCCAGGGTGAGGGCCAGGATCACACTGTAGAGCAGGGTTAGACGTAGGCGAATCGACATCCCTCTACTCCTCGCGCAGCACGTAGCCGACGCCCCGCACTGTCTGGATCAATCGTGGCTCGCCGCCTTGCTCGGTCTTTTTTCGGAGGTAGCCGATATATACCTCCAGGACGTTGTCGTCGCCGCCAAAATCATAGCCCCAGACCTCCTCCAAGATCTGGTCGCGTTGGAGTACCTGGCGGGGGTGACGCATCAGGTAGTAGAGGAGGTTAAATTCGGTGGGGGTGAGATCGAACGTCCGGTTCCCGCGCCTGGTTTCCCGGGTGTTGGGATCGAGGGTCAGGTCGGTGTAGAAGAGAGGCTGGTCCTTGGTCGCCGCGGCGGATCGCCGCAGGAGAGCGTGAACCCGGGCCAGCAGTTCGGCCGGGGCGAAGGGCTTGACCAGGTAGTCGTCAGCGCCGCTTTCTAGACCCTCGACGCGATCCTCGACGGCGTCGCGGGCGGTGAGCATCAGGATCATCGTGTCGTCGTGTCCCTCCCGCAACTCCTCGGTCACCTGGATGCCCGTCATCCCCGGCATCAGCCAATCGAGGACAATGATGTCCGGTTGGTGTGTTTCGATCTGCGCCAGTGCCTCGCGTCCATCGGCCGCGGTGACGACGTCAAAGCCCTCATAGACGAGCGTGCGTCGCAGCATCTTGAGGAGCTTTTGGTCGTCGTCGACAATCAGTACGGTCGCCATCAGTAGCTCTCCTGGCAGTATTATACCATCACATTATAGTTGTGACACCTGAAAGGTAGCTGAACGAATGCTGAGAGAATGCTGAGAAGGGAGAAGCAATCTCTCAGCGTATTCTCGGCATGTGCTTGGGATGTCTTCAGGAACCACAACTACAATGACAGGGAAAATGAGCAACAGGAAGAAGTGAGGAGGCCCGGTGAAAGAACAAAAGCGCCTGATCGAGATTGCCGGCCTGACCAAAGTGTATGGCAATGGCGGTGTGGCGGTTCACGCGCTGCGAGGGGTGGACGCGCGGGTGGAACCGGGCGAGTTCGTGGCCATCATGGGGCCATCCGGTTCTGGCAAGTCCACGCTGATGAACATCCTGGGCTGCCTGGACCGGTCTACTGATGGGACCTACTTGCTGGATGGGGAGGACGTGAGCCGGTTGAGCAAGGACAAGTTGGCTGGCGTACGCAACCGCAAGATTGGCTTTGTCTTTCAGTCGTACAACTTGCTGCCCCGGTTGAGCGCGGTCAAGAACGTGATGCTGCCGATGCTCTATAACGGGCATCACGACGGTAGCAATGGAAATGGACATCTGAGCGCGGAGGAGCAGGTCGAACGGGCCATCGGGGCGCTAGAGTTGGTGGGGCTGGGTGACCGGGTGAATCACCGGCCGAACGAGATGTCGGGCGGACAACAGCAGCGGGTGGCTATCGCCAGGGCGCTGATCAACAACCCGTCCATCATCCTGGCCGACGAGCCGACCGGCAACCTGGACACGCGCTCCAGCGGGGAGATCATGGACATCCTTCACCGGTTGCACGGCCAGAGGGCGACGATCGTGATGGTGACCCACGAGCCCGAGAACGGCGCGCACGCCGAACGGATCATCACCATCCGCGACGGTCGGATCGTGTAGAACTAGAGAATAGGAATTGTAGGAGGTTGATATGGGTTCAGTAAAAGCTTGGGGCGTAGCGTGGGAAGGTTTGACGCTCAACAAGGGACGTTCGGTGCTGACGGCGCTGGGCGTCATCATCGGCGTGGCGGCGGTGATCGTGATGCTGGCGGTCAGCGCAGGGGCCGAGGCAGAGATCGCCGATCAGATCAATGCCCTGGGGGCCAACCTGATCATGGTCATGCCCGCGATGGGCCAAGGCGGTTTTGGCGCAGGGTCAAATACGGTCTCGTTGGAATACGACGACATCACGGCCATCGAGGAGAACGTGAGCGACGTCAGCGGCGTGTCGGCGGAGCAATCGACCACCCAGGACGTGAAAGCGGGGACGACGACGCTGGAGGGCATCTCGATCATGGGCACGACGTCCGGCTTTACGGACGTGCGGGACTACCAGGTGCTGGTGGGGCGCTTTCTGACGAATGAGGACAACGACCGGGAGAACGAGGTCGTCGCCCTGGGCTATGACATCGCCGTGGAGCTCTTTGGCGACGCGAGCAGCGCCGTGGGCCAAAAGGTCAAGATCGGCTCGACCAACTTTGTCGTGGTGGGTGTGATGGCCGAAAAAGGCGTGGTGGGTACCACCGATTATGATGGGCGGGTCTATATCCCGCTCACCGTCGTCTTTGACAAGTTCACGTCGTCCCGCTTTGGGGGTGGCACGGTGCGGCTCATCTACGTCTCGGCCGAGAGCCAGGCAGTGATGGACAGCGTATCCTCGCAGGTATTGACCCTGTTGAACCAGCGGCACGACGTCGATCCGACGTCGTCGGGCTTTACGCTGACGACCCAGGACAGCATCATCGACACCCAGGCCTCGACGACGGAGGCGTTTCGGGACCTGCTGGGCTGGGTGGCAGGTGTCTCGCTGCTGGTAGGCGGCATCGGCATCATGAACATTATGCTGGTGAGCGTCACAGAGCTGACGCGGGAGATCGGCCTGCGGCAGGCGTTGGGGGCGCGGCCTCGCGACGTACGGGCCCAGTTCCTGCTGGAGGCGGTCATCCTCAGCCTGGCGGGTGGGCTGATGGGCGTCCTGTGCGGCGTGGGGGGATCGTATCTCTTTAACACCCTGGGCACGATGCGCACTGAGCTGGTGGTAGAATCGATCCCGCTGGCCTTTGCTGCAGCGGCGGCGGTGGGCATCTTTTTCGGCTACTATCCGGCCACCAAAGCGGCGCAGTTGGAGCCGATCGTGGCGTTGAGGCGGGAGTGAGTGAATCAGCGAGTCGGCAAATCGGTGAATCTGCAAATCCATAGGAGGTTAATGATGAAAGTGAAAAGTATGGTGAGGTCTCGGTATGTTGGATCAGCTCTGTCGGTCGCTGGACTGGCTCTGATCCTGGCTTTGACGATGACCGGATGTGGGGCGCAAGCAGCCTTGACTCCGGTAACCGTAGCTGGTGAGGAAGAGGTGGTCCCGGCCCTGGCAGACGTAGGTGGCGAGAAGGCGGCTGGGGAAACGGCGATCGACACGTCCTACCCCGACGCGCTGGGCGTGAGCGACCAACTGGCGCTGGGCACGCTGCTCCTAGAAGGGATGGGGCAGGCGGTCACGCCAGCGCAGGCGGCGACGCTGTTGCCGTTCTGGCAGGTGATCCAGGGGGGAACCCTGCAAGGTGAAATGGAGATCGACGCCGTTCTCTCGCAGATCGAGGACACAATGACCGTGGAGCAACTGGCGACCATCGCGGGGGAACAGCTCACGGCGGAGGACCGACAGACGTGGGCCCAGGAGCAAGGGTTGGGCTTTGGCGCGGGCGACGGTTCCGGGCCGGTGGATGGTGGTGAGGCCCCGTCGGAGGAGGAACGGGCGCAACGTATGGCCGAGCTTGGTCTCACAGAGGATGACTTGCCTGCTGGTATGGGCGAACTGAGCGCCGAGGAGCGGGAGGCGTTGCGAGCAACTGCCGAAGCTGGCGGTATGGTTCCCGGTGGCGGGGCTGGCGCTGGACACGGGCGGTCCTCCGTCGTACTTGGCCCACTGGTCGAGCTGTTGACCCAACGGGCGGCGGAGTGACCGGTCGTCTGCATGACAAGCATCAAGTTTGAAAGTGAATCTAGCACCTGACACCAGGACTTGTCACTAGAAGTTCAGAAACCAGGTTTGGTCGTTTCGCTTACACGAAAGGCCTGGTTTCTCAGAGAGTATCAGATAGCGAGAAAGTGAGTGAACAGACAGGAGAGATAAATAATGAGAGGCAGAGGACAGTTTGGGGTAATGCGTCGCCCGCTCGGACTGGGCAGATGGTGCAGGCCGCTGATGTGGGGCTGGCCGATGTGGCGCAGAGGGTTCTGGGCAAGGTGGCTGTGGATGGGGCCGTTTATGCTGTTGCTGTTCGATCGTACCCCGTACAAGCTGCGGCAGAGCGACGTCGGGAGGATCGAGACGGCGACCGGGCGGCCGGCCACCGATCTGAGCGAAGAGGAGCTGGTGGCGGCGATGAGGAGGCTGGGCATCCAGAAGCTGGAGCTGAGCGACGAGGACGAGACCGCCGTCGCTGGTGCCTGAGATCAATCTGATAGTGTGCAGTTGGCCTTGGAAACAGAGAGTGCGATCACTATCAAACCCTAACCGCGCCTTCACAATCTCTTTACATCGGTTTGGTAGTATGCAGATAGGTTGGCGGAGAGCCAGCTAGACCAAAGAAGAAAGGAGGTGAATCGAATGAGAAAAAAGACACTAGCTCTGGTATCCGGTGCGACGTTGGTGGCGCTGCTGCTGACGGGACTGGTCGGCGCGACAGTGGCGTTTGCGCAGGAGCCCACACCCGAGGCTGAAGTGCCCTTTGCAGGGCGCCGTGGTGGCCGTGGGGGCGGCGACTTTGGGCGCGGCATGATGGGCGGCTTTGGCGGCCAGTGGACCACGTTCGACACGATGGCCGACGCTTTGGGACTGACCCCGGTAGAGCTCTTCACGGAGCTGCACGGAGGCAAGACGCTGGAGGATGTCGCTGAAGAGCAGGGTGTCGACTTGGAGGCGCTGCAGGAGACTATGCAGGCCGCTCGGGAAGATGCGATGCGGAAGAGAATCGAGCAAGCGGTCGAAGATGGCAAGATCAGCCAGGAACAGGCCGACTGGATGCTCGAGGGGCTCGAGAATGGCTATGGCCCGATGGGGCGCGGCTTCGGTCACGGTCGTGGCGGCAGGTTGCCCGGCCCGGTCGCCTCTGAGGATGCATAAGCTCCCCTGCATAAGATAGCGGTCTAGGGAGGTGATCAACCAAACTGACGGTGAGGAGGAGCGCCGGAGCGCTCCTCCTCACCGCGTTGTGTGGTCTGGCTCCCTGCTGCAGCTATCACCGAGAGTTGGATGGGCTGGTTGACTGACAGATCTTTGCTGGGACGCAGACCAACGCTGATGGACGCTGATTTGGGGATGGATATGACAAAAGACGAGATACTGGTGGTTGACGACGACGAAAAGATCGTGGCCTTGATCCGGCTCTATCTGGAGAGGGATGGCTATCAGGTGATCGCTGCCTACGACGGCGTGGAGGCGCTGGCCCTAGCCCGCCAGAGACAGCCCGACCTTATTCTGCTGGATCTGATGCTGCCCAAGATGGATGGCCTCGACGTGTGCCGTATCCTGCAGGCCGAGTCCCAGGTTCCGATCATTATGCTCACGGCCAGGACCACGGACGAGGACAAGCTCGTCGGGTTGGACGTGGGGGCCGACGACTATGTCACCAAGCCGTTCAACCCGCGCGAGGTCGCGGTTCGGGTGCGGACGGTGTTGCGCCGGGCAGGAAAGGACGGGGATGAGGAGCCGGTGGTGATCGGTCGCGCCGACCTGGTGATCGACCGTCGCTGCCACGAGGTGCGCGTGCGGGGCGACTTGGTAGACCTCACGCCGACCGAGTTCAATCTGCTGGGGGTGCTGGCAGGGGAGCCGGGGCGCGTCTTTACCCGATCGGAACTGCTGGATCGGGTCTTTGGCCACGATTTCGATGGCTTTGAGCGCACGGTAGACGCCCACGTAAAGAACCTGCGCAAAAAGATCGAGCCGAATCCCAAACAGCCGGCCTACGTCCATACCGTGTATGGGGTGGGCTACAGATTCAGTGAGGTATGAGAAGATCCGCTCCTTGCGTTTTCGCCTGCTGGTGGTGCTGATACTGGTGGTTGTGGCTGCGGTGGGGGGCATCGCGCTCTTTAGCACGCAGATCATTACACGGACGTTCCGGGGTTACGAGGATCATCGGGGGATGCTGCGTGACCGGCGCTTCGAGGGCTTCCTGACCGGGTTCTATAAGCGGCATGAAGACTGGACCGATGTGCAACCAGAGCTTGAACGCATGGGTGAGATCACGGGAGAACGGATTGTGTTGACCGATGGGCAAGGACAGGTGGTCGCCGATTCCGAGGGCAAGCTGATTGGCGAGTCAGCGGGAAATGGATGGGGTCCGCCAGCCGCGCAGATCGTCCATCAGGGGGTCTTGGTCGGAAGGCTGTACGTCGATATACCTGAGTGGCCGGGGCTCCCCGGAATCGAGGGAGTGTTGGCTCCACTGAACCGTACCTTGCTGTTGATCGCTCTGATTGCCGGCATCGGTGCTGTGCTGCTCACGCTGGGCGTGTCGCGCCGCATCTTTGCCCCGGTGGAGGCCTTGACGGCGGCCGCGCGGTGGATGGAGGCGGGAGACCTGAGCCAGCGGGTGGCGATCACGTCTGACGACGAGATCGGCGACCTGGCGCGGGCCTTTAATGGTATGGCCGACGGGCTGGCCCGGTTCGAGGAGTTGCGGCGTCAACTGGTGAGCGACGTGGCCCACGAGTTGCGCACTCCCTTGACCAACATTCGAGGCTACCTGCAGGCAGTGCGGGACGGCGTGGTGGAGCCAGAGGATCGCGTCATTAACTCGCTCTATGAGGAGGCTATGTTCCTCAACCATCTGGTGGACGACCTGCAGGAGCTATCGCTGGCCGAGGCCGGGCAGCTCAAGCTTGAGCGCCAAGCAGTGGCGCTGTGCGACGTCGTGGATGGCGCTGTTGGGGCGTTTGGCCCCCGGGCGGAGGCCGAGGGGATCGCGCTCGCGGTTGATCTCCCCGAGGATCTGCGCTTGGTGGACGTCGACCCGCGGCGGATCGGGCAGGTATTGCGCAATCTGCTCGACAACGGGTTGACCCACACGCCCGAGGGTGGGGAGGTCGGTGTTGCTGCTCGTGTTCTCCGTTCTGAGCCGGGTCAAGGGGGCGATGGGTGGGTCGAGGTCACAATGTGGGATACCGGGGGCGGCATACCGGTTGAGGACCTGCCGTACGTCTTTGAGCGTTTCTACCGGGCGGACAGGTCGCGGTCTCGGGCCACCGGTGGGGCAGGGCTGGGGCTGGCCATCGCCAGGCAGCTCGTCGAGGTTCACGGCGGGCGGATCGAGGTGGAAAGCGCACCAGGGCGGGGGACGTGGTTCACGTTCACACTGCCGGTGGCCCAAGCCTGATGGGTCAAGGATACTCTCAGGATACTCTCAGCATTCGCTTAGAGTACTTTCAGGTAGCACGGCTACACTTACTGCGATCAACCAAATCTGCAGGTCAGCGAATCTGCAAATCTACAAATCAGGGGAGAAGTAAGAATGGGGAAACGCAAGACCTGGCTGATATCGCTCGCCGTGCTTCTGGTGATAGCCGGTGTGGGATATGTTGTCTACACTCGTTTCGTTGCCTCTGCCTCCCTGGCTGAGGAGCCTCCGGAACCAACGCTGGAGACGGCAACGGTGACTCGGGGGGATATCGTCATCACGGCGGATGGCAGTGGTGAGCTCGTGCCCGCGACGGAGCTTGAGCTGACCTTCCGCACCAGCGGCGTGCTGGCCGATGTGTTGGTAGTCGTCGGTGACCAGGTGCAAGAGGGAGACGTGCTGGCTCGGCTGGAGACGGACAAGCTGGAGCGGGCCGTGGCCGAGGCCGACGTCGAGCTGGAGCTAGCCCGGCTTGAGCTAGTCGATGTGCAGGAGGGAGCGAGCGACGCGGAGTTGGCCGATGCGCAGGCGGCGTTGCGCGATGCCCAGGTCGATCTGACGCTGGCGCACACGACATATCAGTCCACTTTCGACTCCAACCAAGACGCTATTGTGGATTCCCGCAAGGCCGATTACGACTGGGCGGTGAGCTACTACCAGAAGCAAAAGAGCAAGTACGAGGACGGACACCTCAGCCAGGCGGATCACGACTGGGCAATGGCCGCTATGATCGCGGCGGAGGGACGATGGCAAGCGGCCATCAACCAGGCGCGGGCCGAGGAGGTCCAAGCGGCGAATAGGGTCGCCCAGGCCCAGAACTCGGTCTACCAGGCGCAGGAGGCGCTGGAACTGCTGGAGAGCGACCCGCTGACGGATACGCTTACGCAGGCCACGCTGGCGGTGGATGAAGCGTTGCTGGCGCGGGAGGAGGCGCTGGCCAACCTGGAAGCGGCACAGCTCACCGCTCCCTTCGATGGCGTCGTTATGGACGTCGTGTCAACGGCTGGCGTCGTGATGGGCGTCGCGGCAACATCTGGAGAGCAGGTGGGCACCTCCACGCCTATCGTCACCCTGGCTGATCTGCAAGAGCCACTGTTGTTGTTCTGGGTGGAGGAATCGGATATGAGCAGCGTCGTGGTGGGTAACCCAGTGAACATCGTTTTCGAAGCCCTGTTCGAGGATACCTTCAGGGGGGAGATCGTCCGCGTGGATCCGGTATTGGTGACGGTGGACGGCACGTCGGCCGTTCAGGCCTGGGCGAGCCTGGATCTCAGCACTCAAGAGGTTAACCTGTTCTCCGGTATGACGGCCGACGTGGAGGTCGTCGCCGCTGAGGCCAGGGGCGCGTTGCTGGTGCCGGTAGAGGCGTTGCGGGAGACGTCGCCGGGCCAGTCTATGGTCTTTGTCGTCACGCCGGACGGGGAGTTGGAGATGCGGGCGGTGGTGGTGGGGTTGATGGACCCGGTAAACGCCGAGGTCCTGGGCGGTCTGGAATTGGGAGACATCGTGAGTGTCGGGGAGGCACAGTGATATGTTTCGTAAGAAGGGCTTTTGGATTGGCCTTATCATCCTGCTGATTGCAGCGGGTGGCGGTGGATACGCATACTACAAGTATGTCTACCTGCCAGACCAAGCAGTGGTCGAGGAGACGATCTCCACCGCGCAGGTGCGCCAGGGCGACCTGGTGGTATCGGTGAGCGGGTCTGGCACGTTGTCCCCGGCATCAGAGGTCGCTCTCGGCTTTGAGACCGGGGGCTACCTGGACGAGGTGCTGGTGGAAGTGGGCGATCGCGTGGTCGAAGGTGACGTGCTAGCCCGCCTGGAGACGGTGGACCTGGCGTTGGCCGTGGCTGAGGCCGAGATTGGAGCGTATGAAGCTCAACTTGAACTGGCCGATGCCACCGAGGGGGCCACGGATGCAGAGTTGGCGGACGCGGAGGCGGCAGTGCGGAACGCCCAGCTTAACCTGACGGTCGCGCGGTATACCTACGACACGGCACAGAACTCGGATATGGATGCGGCTGTGCGGGCTGCCCAGATCCAGTATCAGTGGTCGGTCGATCGGTACTGGACGACTGAGGCAAGCTCTAACAACGGCACCCGCAGCGATGGCCGCCTGGAGGATGCCTGGAACGACCAGGCCGTGGCCGAGGCGGATCTGAGCGAGGCTCTGCAAGAGGCGCAGATGGAGCAACTGGATGCCTGGAACCAGGTGGATCAGGCCCAGAACAGGGTCTACCAGGCGGAGGAGAGACTGGAGCTGCTGAAGGGCGGTCCGGCTGAGGACAGCATCCTGCGAGCCGAATTGAGGGCAGATCAAGCCGCCCTGGCGCTCGACGAAGCGCGCGAAAACCTGGCGGCGGCTGAGCTGCCCGCGCCCTTCGACGGCACCGTGGTGGAGGTGACGGCCATACCGGGTGAGTACGTCGGCACGGCCTCCATTCTCACCTTGGCCGATCTAGATGAGCCGTTGCTCGAGTTCTGGGTGGAGGAGTCGGATATGAGCGGCGTGGCGGTGGGGAACCGGGTGGAGATCCTGTTTGAGGCCCTGCCCGATGATACGTTCACTGGAGAGATTCTCCGCGTGGAGCCGGCCTTAGTGACGGTGGGCAACACACTGGCTGTTCAGGCCTGGGCGAGCGTGGACCTGGCTTCCCATTCGGTCGTTCTCCTCGGCGGTATGAATGCGGAAGTCGAAGTTATCTCTGCCGAGTCCAGGGACACGCTGCTCGTGTCAGTGGAGGCGCTGCGCGAGTTGGGACCGGATCAGTATGCCGTCTTTGTGGTGCAGCCAGACGGCGAGCTGGCGCTACGCCCGGTCGAGGTGGGTCTCAAAGACTTTGTCAACGCCGAGATTCTCTTCGGCCTGGAGGTTGGAGAGATCGTCAGCCTGGGTGTGAAGGAGAGCACCGAGGTGAGCGTACCCTCGGATGAGCAGGAGATGCCAGGGATGTTCCGGTTCTTTGGGCCGCTAGAAGGAGGAGGACCTGGAGGTCCTCCATAGGGGCAACTGCCGCCTCGCCAGCGATTGCCTGGGATCTGAGAGGGGAATATGGGAGAGCATATCATCGAAATTAGCGACCTGACCAAGGTCTATGGAACGGGCCACGTGGCTGTCCACGCACTGCGCGGTATAAGTCTGGCCGTAGAAGAGGGCGAGTTCATCGCCATCATGGGGCCGTCGGGCTCGGGTAAGTCCACGTTGATGAATATCCTGGGCTGCTTGGATCGCCCGACCGGTGGCACCTACGTGCTGGGCGGCGAGGACGTGAGCCGGTTGGGCAAGAATAGACTGGCTGGCGTGCGTAATCGCAAGATCGGCTTCGTGTTCCAGTCATACAATCTGTTGCCGAGGCTCACTGCGGTCAAGAACGTAGTGTTGCCCTTGCTGTACAACGGCCACGAGCCTATGCCTGACAAGGTGTGTTACGAGCGCGCCGCCGCTACGCTTGAGTCGGTGGGGTTGGGCGATCGGGTACATCACCGCCCCAACGAGCTTTCGGGTGGGCAGCAGCAGCGGGTGGCCATCGCCAGGGCCTTGATCAACAAGCCCTCGATCATCCTGGCTGACGAGCCCACCGGCAATCTCGACACTCAATCCAGCGAGGAGATCATGGAGCTAGTGCATCGCTTGCACGACCAGGGGGTGACGATTGTGATGGTGACGCACGAGCCCGGCATCGCTGACCACGCGGAGCGAGTCGTCCATCTCTTGGATGGACAGATCGTCTCCGACAAGCTGAACGGGGCAAGAAGGAAGAGGGGGAAGCTATGAGTCTGTGGCGGACTTTCAAGGTAGCCTGGGAGGGCCTGACCCTCAACAAGGTTCGTTCGTTCCTGACGACGCTGGGTGTCATCATCGGCGTGGGGGCCGTCATCGTGATGATGGCCGTCAGTGCTGGCGCCGAGGCTGAGATCGCTGACCAGATCAATGCCTTGGGTGCCAACCTGATAATGGTCATGCCTTCGTTCACCAGGGGTGGGTTCGGCCCGGGCGCTGGAAGGATGCCTGGCCTTACTTTTGACGATATGGACGCCATCGAACAGAACGTGAGCGGCATCAACGGTGTTTCAGCTGAGCAATCCACCATGCAGGTGGTCAAGGGCGGCAGCACGACGCTGGAAGACGTCGCGGTCGTCGGCACGACGGCCGACTTTATCAAAGTGCGCGAATATGCGCTGGCGGAAGGTCGCTTCCTGACCAACGCGGACAACAATCGCGCCAACAAGGTCGTCGTGCTAGGATACGACGTGGCACAAGAACTCTTCGGTGACCAGAACGTCGTCGGGCAGTCGGTCAAGATCGGCTCGACCAAGTTTACGGTCGTCGGCGTGATGGCGGAAAAGGGAATGGTCGGCAACACCGATTACGATAGCCAGGTGTACATCCCACTCACCGTAGTATTCAAAAAGTTCACCCGTGCACGTTTTGGCGGTGATACGATACGAACACTCTACGTCTCAGCCGAAAGCCGGGAATCGATGGATGACGTGAAGTCACAGGTCTCTACCGTGCTGATTCGGCAGCACGGCGTGGATCCGGCGTCACCGGACTTTGGCCTGATTACGCAGGATAGTATCATCGATGCGCAGGCATCGACGACGGAGACATTCCGTAACCTGCTGGCCTGGGTAGCAGGCGTCTCGTTAGTGGTAGGCGGCATCGGCATCATGAACATCATGCTCGTTAGCGTCACCGAGCGGACGCGCGAGATCGGCCTGCGGCAGGCGCTGGGAGCGCGTCCCCGCGACGTGCTGCTTCAGTTCCTGCTGGAGGCAGTGATGCTGAGCCTGATTGGGGGGGTGATGGGGGTTCTGGTCGGCGTTGGAGGCTCCTATGCCTTCAACGAGCTGGGAACGATGCGTACCGAGATCGTGTCGACCTCGATACCGCTGGCTTTTGGCGCAGCAGCGGCGGTGGGTATCTTCTTTGGCTACTACCCCGCGACCCAGGCGGCTCAGTTGGACCCGATCGAGGCGCTGAGACGAGAGTGAGCGAATCAGCAAGTCGGCAAGTCAGCAAGTCAGCACACCAGAATATGGAGGAAAGTGATGAAAGTTTGGCACATTGGATTGGTATTGATCCTTGCAGCTACGGTGTTGATGGGATGTGGTGGTGGACAGGCCACCCCAGCCCCGGCGGATGAAGAGGTCAGCGATGCCTACATCAGTGAGGCTCTGGACACGTCCTACGCTGATGCGCTTAGCGCGAGCAGCCAACTGGTGCTGGGCACACTCCGCCTGGAAGGGACGGAGAACGCGGTCACGCCGGAGCAGGCGGTGGCTATGTTGCCGCTCTGGCAGGCGCTCCAGGGCGGCGTGACGGCCCAGGCCGAGGTGAACGCTGTCCTGAAGCAGATCGAGGGGACGATGACCCAGGAGCAGTTGGCGACGATCGCCGAGATGCAGCTCACACAGGAGGATATGCGGGCCTGGATGGAGGAGCAAGGAGTAGGTATAGGAAGGGGCTCCCCTGGGGCGGGTGGTGGGCAGGATGTGTCCCCCGAGGTGCGGGCGACGCGGCAGGCCGAATTCACCGGTGGTGGTGGTCCGGGGTACGGTGATGGCGAAATGTCGCCCGAGATGGCCACGCGCCGGGCCGAGTTCGGGAACATGAGCGAGGAGGAACGCGCGGCGCTGCGTGAGACGATGCAGGCAGGCGGCGGCTTTCCTGGTGGTCCTGGCGCTGGCGCCGGGGGTGGCGGTGGCAGAGGCGCGGGGCAGTTTGTGTTTCTGTTGAACCCGCTGATCGAGCTGTTGACTGAGCGGGCGGCCGAGTGATCTGGCTGGCGGCTGGAGTGATCTTTTAGCCAGTTTGTCCTGCTAGGCTTGTTTGTGGCCGAGGTCTGCTATGGAGCAGTGCCCTGGCACCAGGGCTGAAAGACGGCCACCAGCTCGACCCATCGGGCACTGCTCCGTAGCGCGCTGACAGTACGTGGCTGGCACCTGTTCCGTGTGGAGTTGTCTCTCGCTAGCCCTGGCTGGCAGACGGGGTAAGAAATCGGCGCCACGCATCAACTAAAGGCAATACGGTGTAGGTAGTTATCGGTGGAATGGAATTAGTGTGAGATTACTTATGGTGGAGTTTGGATAATATGATACAAATCAACTACAAGCTTGTTGTCCTGCTACTTCTGCTCTCGTTGGCGACCGCGGCCTGTGCTCCATTTGTGTTACAGCCAAATGACAGTGAGGGCGTGGACACGCAGGAAACTGTGGAGAGGGAGTTGACAGAGGTGCGATCTGAGAAGACGGAGGGTGACGAGACCGCTCCCGTGGTATATGCGTCTACGCCAGTCGCCACTCTGGAACAGCAGACCGAAAGCCTTGAGGACACGTTGATTCGCCTCTATGACGAGGTGAATCCGTCGGTGGTGTACATCATCGTCTCGTCGAGCTCCAGCGGGAGTGGCTTTGTGACCAGTGAGGAGGGCCACATCGTCACCAATCACCACGTGGCGACGGCCGGGAGCGACCTCGAGGTGGTCTTTGCTGGCGGGGAGCGTATGGAAGCCACGCTCGTCGGCGCCGATGCGGACAGCGACCTGGCCGTGATCAAGGTGGATGGACTCCCGGATGGGGTAAAGCCGCTGCCGCTGGCCGAACCGGATGGAATCCAGGTGGGGCAGTTTGCCATCGCCATCGGCAACCCGTTTGGAGAGCAAGGTTCGATGTCGCTGGGTATCGTCAGCGGACTGGGACGCAGCCTGCGCTCGCAGCGAGAGACCACGGCGCTAAGCACCTATTCGCTGCCCCAGGTCATTCAGACAGACGCGCCGATCAACCCCGGCAACTCGGGTGGCCCGCTGCTCAACCTGGATGGTGAGGTGATCGGCGTCAACGCGGCTATCGCCAGCACGACGGGGAGCAACACGGGCGTGGGGTTCTCGATCCCGGTCGCGGCGGTCAGGCGGATCGTGCCCAACCTGATCGAGGAAGGTGAGCACTCGTATGCGTATATGGGCGCGAGCTTTGACTCGGAGATCTCGTTGGATGAACAAACAGTCTATGGTGTCCCGCAGACGCAGGGGGCCTATGTGATCAGCGTGACGCCGGGTGGTCCGGCCGACCGGGCCGGGCTGATTGCCGCAGATCCCAGGACGGGCGAGGGCGGTGATCTGATCACAGAAATCGACGGCCGGCCGATCGCCGATTTCTCGGACCTGAATAGTTACCTGGTTTTTGAGACACAGGTCGGGCAGACGATCGAGGTTACGGTGTTGCGGGATGGCGGGCGCGTGGATCTGCCTTTGACACTGGGAGAACGTCCCGAATAGCCTGGCGACAGAACTGGATTCTGAACGAGGGGAGGACACGCTTGAGACATCGGAGCTCTTTGAGACGCTTTTCCGTGGGCCGTGGGCCGGGACACCGTGTTGTGTGGCTCGTCTTGGTCTTGAGCGTGTTTCTATTGGTTGCGTGTAGTGGTACGCCGGAGACAGTGTCACCGACAGCCGTCTCGCCAACGCCCACACCAACTCGGACACCCACGGCGACTGCGACTCCCACTCCCACTGTCGTACCGACACCATCCCACACGTCGGCTCCGACCCGCACGCCAACGCCCACACCAACCCCTACGCCGACGCATCCTTTGATGATCGAAGTGATGCGCCAGCAGACCTATCCCGGCAGTGAACTGGCGATCGAGCAGGAGCTGGCCCCCGGTTCCAACTATGATCGATATATCGCCTCCTATCAGTCGGAGGGGCTCAAGATCTACGCCTTGCTGACGATACCCCAAGGTGAGACACCGGAAAGCGGCTGGCCCATCATCGTGTTCAATCACGGCTACATTCCGCCGGATCAGTATCGTACGACGGAGCGGTACGTGGCCTATGTGGACGCGTTCGCCAGGAATGGATACATCGTGTTTCGGCCCGACTACCGAGGGCACGGCGACTCGGAAGGCGAGGCGTCAAGCTCGTACGGCGCGCCGGACTATACCGTCGACGTGCTCAACGCGATGGCTTCCGTGAGACGATATCCGGACGCCGACCCCGACCGGGTCGGGATGTGGGGGCACTCGATGGGCGGGTCAATCACGTTACGAGCGATGGTCGTGGCGGATGATATCAAAGCCGGCGTCATCTGGGCTGGCGTGGTTGCGTCTTATCCGGACCTCTTGGAACGGTGGCAGCGTAGGTTTTCCGAGCGCCCAACACCAACACCGAACGCAGACGGCACCATCAGGCGCCGCTGGACACAGGAGCTGTTGGAATATGGCACTTTTGAGGAAAACCCAACGTTCTGGGCGTCCATCGACCCGACGTTCTACTTGGATGAGCTGTCGGGCCCTCTACAGCTTCATCACGGGACGGCGGATGAGTCTGTCCCGGTCGAGTATTCCGAAAATCTGCACGTACAGCTCCAAGGCGTGGGCCAGACTGCTGAATTGTATCTTTACGCAGGTGATAACCACAACATCTCCAATAGCTTTGGGACAGCGATGCAGCGATCTGTGCAGTTCTTTGACCAGCACGTCAAGGGGACAAGTGGCTGATCCGCGACTGGGTCATCGCGCGGATGGTTCAGGTGGTGTAAGTAGCTGCTTGCAGCCATCACCTTCTTGACAAACCCTGTCTTTTGATGTATAATTAGTGTACACAACACACTAATGATCTCTTTTTTTGACACTTCTTAGTGTGCTATAGACACTAAGCGAGGAGTGAGGGTGAGAGCCAACCTGTTTCCCTATAGCCCTGAACGGGCAGGTGAGGAGTCACAGAACCGAGACCTTTGTCGCACGGATGGCTTTGACTGCATCGGTATGATCGCTCGATGGCAGCCCGTGCATCGGGGTCACGTACCCGTTCTGTGTGCCCTCTGCGATCGTGCTGTTGAAGCGATTATCGGCATCGGCAGCTCAAACCGGCATAACCTACGCAACCCCTTCACTCCTGAGGAGACAACCGATATGATCCGGCTGGCGCTGGCCGGTCGCGGGAACTATATGTTGGTGCCTGTACCGGATCTCGACGACGGTCCGCGCTGGCGGGCTATGGTCATTGACCTATTTGGGTCGCTCGATCTGTTTGTGACCGACAACCCTTACGTATCAAGCTTGCTGGACGCGGACTATCAGGTCATCAGACCAGTAGAACTCGTCCCCGAGGATAGAAGGATCGCGGTTAGCGGCACGATGGTGCGCAAGGAGATGGCTCGCGGCGACGGTTGGTGGGAACTAGTACCGGACGAGGTAGCCGATTACATCGTGAGCAGGCAACTCGATGACCGCTTCCGCCGCGAGTTTGGACTGGAAGCATTGGCAATGGATACGATAGTGAAAACAAGGAGGCAAAGAGATGTATTCATGGGCTGAGGATACCAGCAAGTGGTATGGCGATGGGACGTATCGTTACGGCGCTAAGGGTGCGGAGGGGCGAAAGGTAGCGGCTGCAAGGGCCAAGGCTCACGGCCCGCGCACCTACGAAGGTGCGAGCGGGCCAAACGAAAAGATCATTGACCCGCGAAAGCACGTTCTCACGGAATCGCCCAATCCGCTCATCGTCGCCGTTGATGTGACCGGCTCGATGGCCAACTGGCCGTTCGAGATTTTCGACCGTTTGCCCTTGCTCTACAACACGCTGTCCCAGTACCGGGAAGACCTGGCGATCTGCTTTGCCGCCATCGGGGACGCTGGTTGCGACCGGTGGCCGCTGCAGGTGACGACCTTTGCCAGTGGCTACGATCTGGAACAGCTCCTGGGCTCCTTGTATGGCGAAGGGGGCGGCGGCGATGCCCCGGAGAGTTATGGTCTCTTTGCCCACTGGGTAAACACTCACGTCGAGGTTCCCAACGCGCGCGAGGCGCCGTTCCTGATCCTGTTTGGCGATGCTCCTATGCATCCCACGGTTCCCTCGCAACAGATCGCCTCCTGCCTGGGCGATCGAGGAAACGGCAAAGTTGATGCGATAAAAGCCTGGAAGCAGGTCTGCCAGACCTGGAACACCTGGTTCCTACGGCGGCCGACGGGGAAGCGAGGAGACCAGGTTGACCGGCAGTGGGGAGAGGCCATCAGCGAACAAAAGATCTTTCACATCGAGGATGAGCAGCGGGCGGTCGACTATGCAATGGGACTCGTCGCCCGCGCCTGGGGGCGTTTCGGGGATTTCCAGGACAACATGCGTGCCCGTCAGAGCGAGGGGAAGGTCGTTGAGGTGAGCACACCGATCGCGATGAAATGCCCGCACTGTGGTGCCCCGATCCCGATCGACGCCACTAGCCTGTTCACCTGTGGCTACTGCGGTACCATCCTAAAGCTATAGTTGGAGGCGATGATGATTCGTGCTATTGTAACTGCGCCGCCTTACGCCTCTTTCCTTGATGAGGTAGCTGCCCATCCGCTGGTGTGCGGGCTACGGTTGAACACGGTGATGCCGGTGCGGGATGGCCCCGTCGAGGCGCTCGAAAGGCTCGGGGCTTTCGGGCAGCCGCTGTGGGTCGACCTCAAGGGACGGCAACTGAGAGTGGTCGGCGCAGCGATTCCACCGTATACAGAGGTCCATCTGAGCCACCCCGTACGTGTAGACACGCCAGTTGACGCTTTCTTTTCCGATGGCAGCGAGTGCGTCCGGGTCGCGGCTGTTGACGGGAACCGGCTCATCCTCGAGGACGGGCCGCGCCGGCTCGTCGGTCCGGGAGAATCGGTGAACATTGTCCATCCCTCTCTCAAGATCGAGGGCACCCTCACCGAGACAGATCGCGCCTACCTGGCGGCGATGGGGGACCTGGGGCTCGATCGGGTCATGCTTTCGTACGTCGAGAATCCCTCTGATGCTGACGAGGTTCGGCATTTGCTGCCCAGCGCTGAGGTGATGCTCAAGATCGAGACGCAGCGGGGACTCGACTATGCTCGAAAGTATGGGGCTTCGTTGGGCCGGCTCGTGGCGGCGCGGGGTGACCTGTACGTCGAAGTTCTACAACCTCATCACGTCGTGAGCGGGCTGCGCGACATCATCACCGCTGACCCAGACGCGGTGGTTGCCAGCCGGATCTTTGACTCTCTGGCCTGGCACCCCGTTCCCCAGAGCGCCGACATTGGTGACGTGGCGTATCTGCTCTCGCTGGGGTATCGAACGTTCATGCTCGGCGATGGGGTGTGCCTGCGGCGTGACTCGGTTCTCGCCGCCCTGAACCTGCTCGAAAAAGTCGCGGGGGAATTCGTATGAGAATAGCCCTGGCCCAGATCAACCCCTGTGTGGGCGATCTCGAAGGGAATGTGGAGCGCTGCCTGGCGGCGATCCAGACGGCTCGCAGGCAGGGCGCTACGTTGGTCGTCTTGCCAGAGATGGCGGTCCCGGGAAGCCCGCCTCGCGATATCCTGTTCGACCCCAGCTTTGTCGAGGCAGTAGACGAGGCAACCCTTGACCTGGCCCGACGTGCTGCGGATGGACCGCCAACCGTCGTCGGAACCTTGATGGCGAGTGAGCGCCTCCTGCCCGGTCATCCGGGGCTATACAACGCCGCCGTTCTTCTGAGCGGTGGCAAGCTCCAGTTGGCCGCAGCCAAGCGGTTGTTGCCAACTGATGACGTGTTCTTTGAGCCGCGCTGGTTTGTGCCAGGCCCCCCGTTGCCACCAACGACCATTGCAGGAAAGCCGGTTGGCTTCCTGGTGGGCAGCGACCTAGACGACGAGGGATACGAAATCCATCCTCCCGCCGAACTCCTTACCAGGGGCGCGGAACTGCTCGTCTGCATCGCCGCTTCACCGTACCACAGGCAGGTCACGGCGCAGCGGCTCTCCTACGCCCGTCGCCACCAGAGCACGCTGGCGTACGTCAACTTGTGCGGGGGAAGCGATGAACTGATATATGATGGCCAGAGCTTTGTCGTTGACGAGGAAGGCCACTTGATTGCCCAGTTGGCCGGGTTCGCAGAGCAGATCCGGGTAGTTGACCTCGACCGTCGTGTGTCAGAAACCGAAGGCGTCGCAGCGGTGGACAGGGAGCCCGAAGGGGAAATCTACCAGGCCCTCGCCCTGGGCGTGCGTGACTTTGCTCGCAAGAACCGGCTGGAACGCGCCTTTCTCGGTCTGTCTGGCGGCGTCGACTCGGCCGTCGTCGCCGCTATCGCGGCAGATGCGATGGGACCGGATCGCGTCACCGGTGTCGCGATTCCCTCGCGCTATACGGATCCCCGGTCCACGACGTGCGCGCAGGAACTTGCCCACGCACTCGGCATTCGCTTTGAGGTGGTGGCGCTGGAGCGCTTGCACGTTGCCGCGGAAGAGACCCTCGACGGTTTGCTAGATGAGAGCACGACGGCCGAGAACGTCCAGGCCAGGCTGCGGGCGATGATCTTGATGAGCTTTGTGAATCGGCATGGGGGTCTGCTGCTGAACACGAGCAACAAGACAGAGTCGGCCCTGGGATACGGCACGCTCTATGGCGACATGGCAGGCACGTTGTGCCCGATCGCGGACCTCACCAAGCCCCAGGTCTATGCGCTGGCCCGCTGGATTCAGGACTCCCGCGGCGTGATTCCCCAATACACGCTCGACCGGCCGCCATCGGCTGAACTGAGACCGGATCAGGTCGACCCGTTCGATTACGACGAGGTCGCTCCGGCGATGGAGTGTCTCGTGCGAGAGAACCGCAGCGATCCAGCCCTGCGGCGCTCTGAGCACAAGCGTTGGCAGATGGGGGTCGTCCTAAAGGTCAGCCGCAAGTCCTTCGGCAGCGGCCGCATGATCCCGATCACGCGGCGCTGAGCTTGAGCATTTTCCGAGATGTTTGGGTCACAGAGAAACAGGGAAGAGGAATCGAGAGGTCAGTATCATAGATTTGCTCAAACCCCCGTCTCGGGAATGTGTTTCGCGAGGATGGGGGTTTGAGCAGTTCTGGGTTAGGTCTCAGCGCCTCTTTTTGAGATACACGTCAGCCAAAACAGCCAAAACCAGAACGATACCCTTGGCCAGGTATTGCCAGGCAGCCTGGACGTTCATAATCTGAAGGCCGGTGGTGAGACTTGTCATGATGAGAGAACCAATCATCGCTCCAAAGATGGTGCCCTCGCCGCCAAGGGTAGACGTGCCGCCCAAGATACAACTGGCGATGGCGTCCAGTTCGTAGCCATGCCCAGCCGCGATGGTACCATAGCCCACGTAGGAGGCCAGCGCAACGCCACCGACACCACATAGAAACCCCATTAGGGTAAAGACCAAGAAGACGTTCCTTTTGATGTTGACGCCGGACAGTCTTGCGGCTTCGCGGTTACCACCGATCGCGTACGTGTATCGCCCAAACCGCGTGTTGTTCGTGATATAGCTCACCACGACGGCGACGATGGCCAAAAGCAGGACCAGGATAGACATACCGTTGTATAGATTCACCACGTATACGTACCCAACAACCAACAGGCTAAACAGGGACGTCTTTAATACATCAACGTAGAATGGGGAGAGCTCGAACCCGTACTTGCGTTTCTTCTGGCGACCATTAAACATGCCATAGAACAGCAAAACAACTACGAGGGCGGCGATGATCCACCCGACATAATTGGGCAGGTACCCCTGAGCAATCACTGCCAGAGTCGGCTGGTCGGCTGCGATGGTTTTGCCCTCTGTCACGTACAGGATAGCGCCATTAAGCATCCACATACCGGCAAGGGTGACGATAAACGATGGCACCCGCAGGTAAGCAATGATGTACCCCTGAAGCGCACCGAGCAGAGTGCCAACCGCCAAGCCAACTAGTACAGAGATGATTGTAGTCAAAAGCAACTGCTCTGGAAGGACCTGGGTCCAGATATCATCCTGAAACTTGGCTACGACGACGGACACAAATCCGGCCAGCTTGCCCACCGATAGGTCAATGTTGCCCGTAACAATGACCGGGACCATACCAACAGACAGGAAAGCCGTGATCGCCATCTGCCGGAATATGTTTGAAAAGTTCCGCGGCGTCACATACCTACCCTCTGTCAAGACAAAGAAGATTAGCCAGATGGCCAGCAACGCTAGGACAATAGCGTACGTCTGTATATTGGCGCGGAATTGTTGTGCGAGATTCGAAATTGTATTCTTGGAAGATCCATTTGAGTTTGTATTCATCGAGACCACCTCTCTGGCTATGATGGTACTTGGGCGACCGTGGCTGCGGCACTATTGACATGGTTATTCGCTATGCCTGTCGCCAACGCCATGATCTTCTCTTGTGTTGCATCAGCGGTATTGAGCATACCGGTGGATTTGCCTTCGTGCATGACCATAATCCGATCGCTCATACCGATCACTTCTTCGAGTTCGCTAGAGATCATAATGATAGCAATACCCTGCTCAGCAAGGTCGTTCATAAGTTTATAGATCTCGTACTTGGCACCCACGTCAATGCCCCGCGTTGGGTCGTCCATAATGAGCACCTTTGGTTTTGACATGAGCCATTTGGAGATGACGACCTTTTGCTGATTTCCACCAGACAACGAGTCGCAGGGAACGTGGAGGCTAGGGGCCTTTATGTCCAGGCTCTTGGCGAACTCTAGCGAGGCGTTAAGTTCAGCTAGGTTGTCAATTCTCAGGAAAGATGCGAACTGGTCCAGGTTCGGCAGAGAGATGTTCTTTAGAACAGATTGCATGAGCACCAGTCCGTGCGTTTTCCGATCCTCCGGGACCAGGCTGATGCCTTCCAACATCGCCTCGTGGGAATCTCTGATCCTGAGCTCCTTCCCCTCCATCTCCACCTTACCCTCTGTGATTCGTCCGTATTCGCCAAAGAGCGTCATCACCAACTCGGTGCGTCCCGAACCCATCAGCCCCGCGATCCCCAGGATCTCTCCTTCTCGAAGATCAAAAGTCACCCCCCTGACAACCTCGCGCCCGGCTTCTTCAGGATCGTAAGCGTGGAGGTTTTCAACCTGAAAGATCACTTGGCCGGGTTGGCGATTCCCTTTGGGGAATCGCTCTGTCATTTCGCGTTCGACCATATAGATAACGAGTTTTTCGACGCTCAGGTCCTCGGTTGGCTGGGTCGTTATGACCTGGCCGTCTCGCAGGACGGTGATCGAATCGGCAATACCAAAGAACTCTGCGAGCTTGTGGGTGATATAGATACAGGTAACTCCATGTGCCTGAAGTGTCCGCAAGATATTCATGAGCCCTTCGATCTCGTCATCGGCGAGAGCGCTTGTCGGCTCGTCGAGGATCAGCACCTTGGCATCTTCGGCCAGTGCTTTGGCAATCTCTGTCATCTGCATCTTGCCGACTCCCAGATTGCCAACGATTGCATGTGGCTCGACGTCTAGGTTATATCCGGTCAAGATTTCCCGGGTGTCCGCATAGAGACTGTCCCAGTTGATCGCCGCACCTTCGACTGGTTCTTTGCCCAGAAAGACATTCTCGCCTACCGTCATACTGGGTACCAGCGTGAGTTCCTGATACACGATGGCGATACCTTCTTTGGTGGCTTGCTGAATGGAACTCCGCTCCAGCTTGAGTTCCTCACCCTCGTATGTAATCGTCCCCTCGTAGTCCCCCCAAGGATATACACCGGCCAGGATCTTCATCAGGGTCGATTTCCCGGCTCCGTTCTCACCACAAATGCCATGAATCTCGCCGCGCCGGATCTGAATCGATACATCCTTCAAAGCCGTAACGCCTGGGAACTGTTTTGTGACATTCTTGATGTCGAGGATAATGGGATCCACGATGTTGTCGTTCATCATACATCTCTCCTCAATTGATAGGAAGAGGGCCTTCTTATCGCAGGGAGCAATTATACACCATGTTGATAAGAAGGCCCAATTCCCTCAAACAATCAGGGAAAACTCGGCCCGAGAATGAACCTCGGGGCTAGGGTCTCGCCGGACGCTCGCTCTCCGGGATGTCCCGATAGACATCGTCGTAGGCCTGGAACTCGCTTACCACGACGAGGTCGTAGACGTTGTCCTTGTTGACCTGGTAGACGGGCAGGAAGTGGCAGGGAACCTCCCCTT
>CAYUIS010000055.1:0-30266 GCA_964444825.1 uncultured Anaerolineales bacterium
GCCTGATTGGAGTACCCCTATATGTGGCCCTTCCCCGCGAAATCCCAGAGAGCCGTCAGGCGCTTTGTCAGATGAGCAGATCGAAACGATGCTGGCAATGTTTGGGCGGGACGTGATGGCGGGGTTGGAGGGCGCGACCTTTGAGGACAAACGGCGCTACGTCCGGGAGCTGGACGTAAGGGTCATGGTCGAGGGGGGCTGCGTCGTCATAAGTTGCAGGCTACCCGTGCCAGATGTTAGTATTGAGTACAAGTCCATAGCTCGGTCTGAGTGCCCCAGCTCTCGATCACCAGTCCGCCAGCGAGTCCGACAAAGACGATCAATGCGTCGGCCTTGAGATCAGCACTGGCCATGATCAGGAGGGACATGACGGCAAAGTCGAACAACAGGAGCCAGTCCATCTGTAGCCATAGGGGGCGGCTCCAATCGACGTATGAGAGGGCTTCTCTTGCCAGCGGCCACCAGACGATGCCGATCACCAACAGGGTGGCCAGGAAAGCGCTCAATAGGTAGTAACTGGATCTCGTCCAACCCAGGGCGGTGACGAGGCGCTGCCAAAGGGGGACTTGTGTGTGATTCATGTGGTCTCCGGAAGACGGCCTCATCGGCAGTGCTGCGATGTCGGGTACTCGGGGATACTACCACGTTACGCACGGAGTGGCAAATCGTTCTTTTCGTGGGATGTTGTATCGGGCTATAGATACCTCATCTCGTCTATCTCCAACCAGGACGACCCCCACTTGTCGCTGACCCAACGCCCGCGTAGTATGATGGGCTCCCACGAAGAGGGCCTGGCTGTCTTTTCAGAGTTGTTGCTTCGGGCGACGATCCAGGCCTCGCCGTCCCACAGATGAAAGCCCTCGCCACCGGTCCAGCCAGGCAGCCTCACGCCGGCCACCGTGACGGGGCGTCCATCCCCATCCGGGAGGCGACGCAGCGGCACGTACTCTGGCAGGGGATGTTTCACTTGAGCGAGTGGTTGGCGCAGGCCACTGACCGGGTATCCCAGCAGGTGGCGTTCCCAGGCCAGGCGTTGTTCGAGCGTCTCTGCTTCGGCCCATGGCTGACCCAGATCACCCGCCTCAAACAGGGACATTTGCAGCACGCTCCCGGCCCGTTCGATCTCCTGCGCCTCGGTCAAGAGAGCCGCCCGGCTTTCTCCCAGCCCGTCGAGGGCTCCGCATTGGATCAGGTGGGTGATCTCCTTGGATTGCAGCTCCACGCGTTGGAGCAAATCCCGTAGACCGGCAAAGGGCTGCCCCTGTTGCTCACCCACGATGGCCCGCACGACGCTGCGGCGCAGATCCCGCACCTGACCCAGCCCCATCCACAGTACGGCTCGTTCACCTTCCCTGTGTCCTTCCCACGTCAATGTAAAGTGCCGGTGGCTGTGGTTCACGTGGGGTGGACGAATGTCGATCCCCAGTCGAATCGCCTCGGCCATGTACATCGCTGGGTGATGAAAGCCGCCCCAGGTGGCCAGACGGGCGCAGAGGAGGGCGGCAGGCCAGTGAGCTTTGAGGTAGGCCATTCGGTAGCTGACGTCGGCATAGGCGGTGGCGTGCCCTTTGTTAAAGCCGTACCCTGAAAAGGCCGCCACCTGTTCCCAGAGCTGGCGGGCCTGGTCGGGCGAGAGGCCAGCACCAGCAGGACGTGGTTGCTGGCAACCCTGGATGAACTGCGCCTCCATCCGAGCCATCTCTGTGGGCTGCATCTTGCTCATCCCACGTCGTAGATAGCCGGCTTGCTCCCAGCTCAACCCGGCGATCTGGCGGGCCACCAGCAGGATCTGCTCCTGGAAGATAAGCACACCCTTGGTCGACCCGAGGATCGGCTTCAAGGACTCGTGCAGGTAGGTCACTTGTTCCTCGTCCCGGTAGCGCCGGACAAAGATGCGCGCCATCCCACCGGTCGCCGGGCCGGGCTTGAAAAAGGCGTTGGCCACGGCGAGGTCGTCCACAGAACGGGCTTTGAGCTTGCGCAACGTCGATCGTGCGCCCTGCGATTCGCACTGAAAGACGCCGACCGTCGCCCCCTGGGCCAGGAGATCGCTGGCGGCGGAATCCCTGTCCACAGGGATGAGGTCTAGGTGAAAGTCGGGGTCGTGGTGACGGCGCACCAGCTCGGCGGCGTCAGCCAGGACGGTCAAGGCACTGATCCCCAGCAGGTCGAGTTTGGGCAAGCCCAGAGCCTCGACGTCGCGAAAATCGAATTGGGTGATGAGAAAGCCCTTGGTGGCCCACTGAACCGGGAGGACGTCGGTCAGTGGGCCAGGCGTGATGACCGTGCCACCAGGATGGACGCTCAAGTGGTGGGGTTGTCCTACGATGTGGGATGCCGTGTGCACAATCTCCCGTAGGAGGGGATCCTCCAACCGGGACAGCACATCCTCTACGCTGCGCCGGTCGCGCTGCCGGGGATCCCGCTGCCAGTGGTGGGGCAGGCGTGCCGTCAATTCCTTGATCTGGGTTTCGTCCAGCCCATATGCCTTGGCGGTCTCTCGCACGGCCGAGCGGAGGCGCAGGCGTGCGACGGTGCCCACGAGGGATACTTGGTCTGGACCATACTTGCGCCGCACATAGTCGAGCACCTCGTCCCGCCGGCGACTGCAGAAATCCAGGTCGATGTCGGGAATATCGGCCCGGGCGGGACTGAGGAAACGCTCAAAGAGCAGATCGTGTTTGACCGGATCGACGGTGGTGATGCCGGTGCAGTAGGCGATCAGGGAGTTGGCCACGCTGCCACGGGTGCTGACGGGGATGCCGGCCTGACGGGCAAAGCGGACGATGTCAGCGACGACGAGGAAAAGGGGGGCGTAGCCGTAGCTGGCGATTGCGGTCAATTCATACTCCAACCGCTCGCACGAGCTGGATGATGGGTCCGGGCCGTATCGCTCCTCTAGTCCTGTGCGTGCTAGTTCGTCCAGGGCCTGGTCAGGCGTCCGGCCCTGCGGCAGCGTGATGGCGGGCCAGATAGGTTCACCCTCGGGCAGGGCGGGTCCGCATCGGGCGGCGACCTCCACAGTACGGACAAGCGCGCCGTGGAACGGGGCAAAGCGCTGGGCCATCTCGCTGGGGCCGAGCCAATGGATGGCTACGCGGGGGTCGCCGCCGCCGGGCAGAGCGTCGGCGGGAACGTCTTCGATGGGGCAGTTGCGGTCGATGGCGGCCAGGAGGCGGAGACGGGGTGCGTCCTCCTGGGAGAGGCAGTAGATCGGCTGGACGGCGACGGTGGGCAGACTGAGCGCATCGCCTAGCGAAACTAGCTGGTGCGCAATGTCCAGATCCTCGGGTTCGTGTAGTTCGAGACTGAGGTAGGTGGCCTCCGAACCATAGATCCCGGCCAATCGGCTGGCGAACCTGCGGGCCGCGTCGGGGTGACCGGACCGTAGAGCACGCTCGACCCAGCCCTGGCGACCACCGGTCAGGCAGAGAAGGCCCTCGGAATGGGACTTGAGATCTCTCAGGGCGAGTCCCCGGGCGGCGCGGGCCTCGCGATCTGGGTGGCCCTGGATGTGGGACGAGAGACGGCAGAGCGAGCGGTAGCCGGCCGGCCCGGTGGCCAACAACACCAGATGGCCGGGAGTGGGGGCGCTGTCGAGACGTGCACCTATGTCGGCCGGACTGCTTACCGTGACGCTCATGCCCACGATGGGCTGAACGCCTGCCTCCCGACATGCGTGGGCGAAGGAGACGACCCCATAGAGGACATTGGTGTCGGTGAGGGCCAGGTGAGACAGGCCATCGGCGGCGGCTCGCTCCGCCAGTACGGCGACGGAGACGGTGCTGCCCAGCAGGGTATAGTAGGAATGAACGTGGAGGTGGGTAAAGGGACTCATCGAAGGTATTTCCGCCAAGAGTTCGAGATGGCGAGTCTACACAGCCTCCCCGCAGCGTGGACAGAAGCGTGCGCCCTCCCGCAGCTCGGCCCCACAGTGTTGACAATATCTTGACGGGCGATCGTCGACCAACGCGTGTCCGCAATTGGGGCAAAAGCTCGACTCGAGGCGCACTTCCACTCCGCAGGACCCACAACGGCGAACCCGGGGTGGGGGTGGCGCGTGGGGTGCGGGTGGTGCGTGCCGCGAGGGCGAGGAGGGAGGGATATACCGTTGCGGCTGGTGCTCGGGCGGCGGCGTTGGTCTAGCTTGGCGGGTCCGTCGCCGCAGCACGAGCAGGCCAATGCCGCCGAAAACCAGCAGGCCCCCGCCAGCGCAGCACAATCCTCCGGCGGCCAGACCCAGGCCCCCCAGCGCCAAGAGTCCGGTGCCAGCTCCAGTGATGGGCACTGGCTCGGGCGTGGCGTAGACGACGGCGGTAGGGGTGGGCAGGAGGGCGGGGGTCGTAGTGGGACCAGGGCCGGGCTCGGGCAGCGGCGTGCCGGTGGGGCGGGGGGAGGGGTTGCTGGCTGAGGGTAAGGGCAGTTGCAGCCGCCCATACCCGTGCCCGGTATCGGGACCGGAAGGCCCCCGGTCTTCTGCGTGGAACAGCAGAAAGTCGATCACGTCCTGCCGGGAAAAGCCGGGATTGGCCTGCCAGACGAGGGCGGCAGCTCCGGCGACGTGGGGACAGGAAGACGAGGTACCGTGAAACTCCTCGGGGCCGTAAGTAGCCCCAGAGACGCCGGTCGGGGCAGAGATCTCGGGTTTGAGGCGTCCATCCGTCGTCGGCCCCTGGGAGCTATAGTCGGCGAGGGAGTCATCCTGCCAGTTGGCCGCTCCGACAGTCAGGGAACCGACCGCGTCGGCTGGAGGGCAGACGCTGTGGTCGGGTGAAGGATAGGCGACGTCGGCTCCGGCGACAAAGATATCGAGGATGACGGACCGGTCGGCCTCGTAGGCGGTCACGGCGGCGTAGACGGTGTCTCCGCCGGTGTCGAACGAGATCCACTCGACGGGCTCCTGCCCAAGTTCGCCTGATTGGGATTCCTGAGAGGCGGCCAGTTCATTCCCCAAGACATCATAGATAAAAAGTTCATAGTCCTGGTTGGCCTGCTCCCAGTCATCGTCCCAACTGAGGGCCACGTTGACGTAACCGTCGTTGTACAGGGCGAGGGTCTCCTCGCCTGGGGCGAATTCGTGAAAGGTATTGCCATCCTGGTCGGTGAACAGGCTCCGGTAATGGGAAAGGCCTTCGTTGCCTGAGGAGTTGACCCACAGGATGCCCTGGGCTGCTAGCTCGTCGACGAGTTGGGCGTCCCATTCGCTGCCGTCGCGGGGACCGATCAGACCGCTGGCTGAATGGGAGACGATGTCGACTCCCTGCTCCAGCAGCCAATTCACGGCCTCACCCATAGCTGCGTCGCTGCCATCATACCAGGCAAAGAAAAGCTCCGCCCCGGGAGCGACCTCGTGGATGATCTCGGCGCAGGCGGTGCCGTGGACCTCCTCCTCGTCGACCCAGCCAAAGGTGGCCAACGGCACGTCGTCGGGCAGTTCGACGCCCAGCAGGTCCTCATAGTTGGCAAAGCCCAGATCCAGAACGCCGATACGCAAGCCAGCGCCGGTGACGTTGGCCTGGTGCCAGTCCTCCACACCAATGATGCCTATGCCCTCTCCGGGGATGGTGCTGCCATCCCGCAGACGGGGTTCGGGCAGTTGGACGCCGATGACGTGTTCCAATTCGGTGAGTTGGTCAAATACCGCACCGGGCTGCTCGGTCTGCAATTGGGCCTCGATCAAGACCAAGGGCACGGCGACGTTGACCCGGTCCCGGTAGGCGCTGACGACGGCAACGCTGGCGGCCTCAAGTTGGGCCACCAGGGCGGCGTTGTCCTCAGTATCGAGGATGAGGGTGATGGCGATGTCACCCTGGGGAGTGAGCATATCCCGCTGACGGGCCAGCTCTCGGGCAGCCGGGACGCCTCCCTCCTGATAGGCGACCAGGAACTGCTTGTAGACGGAATCGAGTTCAGAATCGGTGAGGAGAGGGGCAAGGGAGGGGTACTGCTCGGCCAACTCAGTCAGGGATGAGGGTGGGGCGATCTCTGGTTGTGGGGCTGATCTATTCCGTAGGTAGATGAGGAAGAAAACGCCGGCGGCGATGATCAGCAGAGCGCCCACAGCAACGACGATGGTCACGGTCGTGCGGTTGATCAGGAGGGCGAGTTTTCTCTTCGAGATCATGGGTTCTCCTCATTGTCTGGAAGAGATCGCGTTTTTGCCAGAGCCCTGGTTTTCCACCCAGCGGTGCATTAGTTCGACGGTGAACCGCCAGCCATCGTTCGTTTCTACGACGACATCGTGGCGTGCCAGTGTCTCCAGTGCGGCTGTGATCTCTTGCTCGTATCGGCGCTCCTGCTTGATCAGGTCCAGGGGGATGTCGGCCTCCATCACGAATTGGGACTTGCGCTCTCGAATGAGCAGCAGATTCTCCCGGGCTTCCTCAAGACGGGCGCGCAGGACAGCGATCTTGTGCGTTGGTGCAGAGGTGTCCGATCCATAGGCTAATTCCTCTCCAGCCAGTGGCGCCAGCCAGCCCTCTGCCCACAGCACGGGGGTCGAGATGGCGAGGGCGGGCGAGGTGGCGAAAGGCCGAGTCCCATTACCCATCGGAGGTGGCATTGGGTAACTAGACAGAATACTGGAGCCGAGCACTAGCGCTGTCGCGACGATGATGGCGAGGCACGCGAGGACGACGAGAATCACAGCCCACCTGACCCAGCCTGGAAAGCGTCTGTCCCTTGCCTCAGGCACAGTCGCCGTCGGCAGTTGAATCTGTGTGGGCGTGGGCTCTGGGGGTGGCGACGGCGGGAAAAGCTGAGCGTCTGAGGGTGGTGGAACCCGACCGTCAGCCCTTGGTCTCATCTGTCGCGTGGGTGCGGGGGTCGGTGAGGCGAGAGGGGGCGAGAGTGGCTGACCGCAGCGGGGACAGAAAAGTGCGTTTGGCTTGGCCGTGGCTCCGCAGGCGGAACAGACGGCTCTGGAGGAGGTCGGAGCTGTGGACCTGACGGTGGGTGCTCCGAGGGCCTGCCCGCATTCTTTGCAGAAGCGGGCATAGGGGCGATTCTCAAGGCCGCATCTTGAGCACTTCATCAGGTCCCTCCAGGACCGGTTATGGACCTGCGGTGGGGCAGGATCATTCCGGCGCGCGCACCTCAAAGTTGTCGAACTCAAAGACAGCAGCGTCGTCGGCGTCGAGGAGTTCTATCGCTACGCCCGCTTCTCCCTGATCTAGCCGGTCGTCATTGGCTTCGCCGACGTACTGGTCGTTGATATAGAAGGTGTAATGAGTGCCTTCGGCCAGCACCGTCAGGCGGTTCATCTCCCCGGGCCGAATAGCCGCGGATCTGGTCCAATCGATCACCGTGTGCCATTCGCCCTCGTAACGCAGGGAGAACTTGAACTCTTGGCTGTCCTCGATCTTGAACAGGCCATAGTTGTCGCTATCGGCCCGGCGGAATATCACGCCGTACTGCCCGTCTTCGACTCCGTCGACTCTGCGCACCTCTACCGTCAGGTAGACGTCGGCCACAGATGGGATATCGGGAATGCCCCACCAGATGACCCCATCACGGGCGGAGGCGTCCCACAGGTATCTGCCGCCGGTGATGAGCTTTTCACCAATGACCAGGTCGCCCTCGTAATCCCCACTATACCAATCATTAACGTTGGCGCCAAAGGTATCGCAGAGGATAACGGGCCAATGTTGAGGGGCCAATCCGGTTTCGTGGACACAGGCCTGAATCGTGACGGTCGCCTGGGCCTGGAGCACAGCAGTGGATTGGGCCTCGGGAGTGGCCGTTGCGGTCGCGTGTGCCTTGGTGGCGGCAGCAGATTGGGCGGTAGCAGCGGCTGCGGCCTCTTCCTGAGCGGTTATTGTCATCTGAGCGGCCTGGGTGGCGGCAGTCGCCTGGGCTGCGGTCGTCGCCTCTGCCTGGGCCGTGGCCGTCTGGATAGCTTGCCCCCGGCGAGCCAGACCTCCGAGTACCCAAACTGACCCCGCACACAGAAGAACCAACGCCACGACGGCGGCACCCAACATCCATACCCAGGCAGGCAAACGACGGCGGGCTGGGACGGCAGCCTGGACGCTGGGCATCGCCTCGACCTTTTCGCGCTTGGGGGTGGCCAGTGCGACTGCTCCGGACTGTCGAGCCGGGGTGGGGAGACTACCAATACCCAGTCCTGCTGCCATCTCTGCCGCCGTCTGCCAGCGTTTGGAACGGGCCAACTCGAGCGCTCGCATAACCCCAGTTTCTGTGGCGGGGCTGACCTGGGGGTTCAGACCTCGGACTGGCCTGAATTCCTCCGGGGTCGCCATACGCAACGTGGCCGTCAAGGGGGCCTGGCCCACGAGGGCGTGGTAGAGAGTGGCTCCCACGCTGTAGATGTCGCTGCGGGGATCGGTGTGGCCCGTATCGGCCTCATACTGTTCCGGCGGGGCATACTCGGGTGTTCCCATACCCCGCATCACGGTCTTGGTGCGTGGATCGCTGGGGTCCCACAGTTTCACCAATCCAAAGTCCACCAGTACCGCCTGTCCGTCGGGCCGGATGACCACGTTCTGGGGCTTTACGTCTCGGTGGATGATTCCTTGGTTGTGGCAATACTCCAGCGCGCCCAACAACTGCTCGGCCCAGGCCAACACCTCGGCCTCGGGCAGCGGGCCACGCTGATTGATTCTCTCGGCCAGGTTCTCGCCTTCCACAAAGTCCATAACCAGGTAGGCATTACCAGCCTCTTCGAAAAAGTCGGTGACGCGCACCAGATGCGGGTGGATGAGACGAGCCAACACTGTCGCCTCCTGCTGGAACTGCTGGCGCAGTTGACCCAGCGTCTGCGTGTTGAGGCTTGGTTGGGGAGTCATCTCTTTGAGCGCAATGGCAACACTGAGCCGCATGTCCCAGGCGCGGTATACCGCGCCCATTCCTCCCTGGCCGAGGGGCGAGACGATGCGATAGCGATTCTGAAGCACGTAACCGGGTGTTAGCATAACAGGTCTATCACTCCTCGTAGAATACCAACGTCACCTGGCTGCAGCGAAGGATGTCTCCGGTCCGGATACTAACGGGCTGTCCCGGCAGCACCGGCGCGCTGTTGAGAAAGGTGCCGTTGGTGCTGTTCAAGTCCTCAAGCATCCAGCCCTCGGCAGCGTATAGTAGTCGGGCGTGGCGGCGCGAGACCCCCGCTTGACTCCCGCCGTGAGGCCCCAAGTCCACGTCAGGGGAGGGGGTGACGTGGGGATCACCACGGCCGATCAGCACTTCCCCCTGCTGGGGAAGGAGGAGGGTTGTTCCGGTGCCGGCGACGACCATGCGGGGGCCGGTTATCGGGGAGAGAGCGCCGAGGCGAGCCGTAGCGGCCGGCACAGCGGACTGGGCGGAGGCCACAGCCGCTTGCCCGGTGGCCCCGGGCTGGCGCGAAAGGTCGTTCACCAGCGCTTCCATCGAGGCGTAGCGGGCCTCGCGATGGCGGGCTAACGCTCGCAGGATAATGGCCTCCAGTTGAGGCGTCAATTGGGGGTTGAGACGCCGGGGAGGGGGGGGCAAGTCGCGCACTCGCTGGAGCAGCAGTTCGATGGGTGAGTCGCTTTCAAACGGAAGCCTCCCGGTTAGCAACTGGTAGAGTACGATGGCAAAGCTATAGACATCGCTACGATGATCCACATCTTCGCCCGCGGCTTGTTCGGGGGAGAAATACGCGGGAGTGCCAATGGTCACGCCGGGCCGGGTGATGCCCCGTTGATGACCCACCATTTTGATCAGGCCAAAGTCGGCCAGCACAGGCCAGTCGGGACGGGCCAGAAGAATGTTGGCTGGCTTGACGTCGCGATGTACAATGCCTTCCGAATGGGCATAGGCCAGGGCCCGCCCCACCGGTATGATCAGCGTGGCCACCTCTGACCATCCCATAGGTTGCTTGGTCAGTTGTTCCTTGAGCGTGCCGCCAGCGACATACTCCATGACGATGTAGGCGATGCCCTGCTCCTCTCCATAGTCGTAGATTGTCAGGATGTTGGGGTGGCGCAGCGCAGCAATGGCACGGGCCTCGCGGCGAAAGCGATCCAGGAACTCTTTGTCGCTGCCTCCGGTAGTGTGCATGATCTTGATCGCTACCCAACGCTCAAGCTGAGTCTGATAGGCACGGTAAACGGTCGCCATACCTCCCTGGCCGATTTTTTCAGCAACCTCATAGCCGCCGAGGGTTTGTCCGGTCCATGTCTTCATATCGTAGGCTCCAAATCAACTATCCGTACGTCTGCCAGCCCCTGTTGTGTTGGGGTGGCTACTCCATTCTGACCACAATCACGGCGATATTGTCGTCCCCCCCTGCGCGATTGGCGGCCTCAATAAGGGCGTCGCACGCCTGCTGAGGGCTGCCAACAGATTCGATGATACGCTGGATCTCTTCATCCAGCACCATTTCCCAAAGCCCATCTGAGCATAGTACCAGCACGTCTCCGGCCCGCAACTGTCGTGTAAACGTATCCACCTCAACGTCCGATTCATACCCCAGACAGCGATAGATCTGATTGCGTTGGGGATGGGTGCGTACGTTCTCTGGACGAACAACGCCAGCATCTACCAACCGGGCTACCAACGAGTGGTCTTTGGTGATCTGCTCCAAGCGTCCGCCGCGCAGGAGATAGGTACGGCTATCGCCAACATTGGTAATAGTCGCCATATCCCCGATCACCAGGGCTGCCGTCACGGTCGACCCGAGGTCGCTGTTCGTGGTCTGCCCGTGGCTCACGAGAGCCTCATTAGCCTGTTGAACTGCCTGAGCCAGCATCCCGCCGGTCTTGTCCTCGGTGCTGAGCTTGTATGTCGCTCTGTCCAGGTCGGGCAGCACTTTGGTCTGGATGATCCAGTTGGTCACTATCTGGTTGACGATCCGGCTGGCCAGGTCTCCTGCATCGTGCCCTCCCATGCCGTCAGCCACCAGGTAAAAGCCGATGGGGACTGAGTGACCTTCCTGTTCTTTGTCGAGGGTAAAGCTGATCACAGCGTCCTCGTTGCGGGGGTGTCTCTGACCGGGATGGGTCGCCTGCCCATGCATGGGCTTGAGCGATCGGTCGAGAGGGGACGCGGTCGGCAGGAGCAAGAGGTCGGACAGGGCATCCTGTACAGACCCATACTGGCCCTGCAATGCCTGCTCGATGAGCGGGCGGAGCGACGGCGGCGCGAGCTCAATATCAGCCCGGGACAGCTCTTTGCCGGTGGCGAGGTAAAAGAGCAACCACGCCAGGAACGCAACGTCGCTATTGATTTGCGCCCGCAGCGTCTCGTCGACGGCGGATTGCAGGCGCGTACTCGTGCTCAGATCGGCCAGCTTGATGCTTTCTTCACCGCCGACTGTAATGAGGCCTTCGATGCTGGTGCCACCTACCTGAGAGTGTGCGAAACCGTAGCTGTGCAAGTAAGCAAGCGCCTGACCGATCTGGGCAGTGCCGGCAAGTGCTTCTTCGGGTGATCGCTGCCGATATCCACGCACCAAAACACCCCAGCGGCCTGGATGCTCGACCACGGTGTAGATCGTCTCCCGATATTGAATAACCGCCCGATGCGGCAGGATGTGGGGATGGTCGGTACTGAGGTGGATCAGTTGCCCTATGTCGGGTACAGGGAGGTGGCCGTCCGGGCGGGGACGGCGTTCGTGAATCAGGACGGGTTGTAGAGGTGTCTGGCACTGCTGGCACAGACCATCGGTGGGCACGCTCTGTTGTAGGAGGTTGCAGGTTGGACAGGTGAGGTCGAGGGCGTCGTAGTAGATAGAGCGAGGGAGCTCCCTGGCAATTACGATACCGTATTTGCGTTCGGGGTTGTAGGGGTCGGAAAGAATGGTATCACGTTCAAGCGGCGTCAACCGGGTGCTGATCTGAGATCGAGTTGGTGGTTTGGGTTGCGCTGGTCCAGGGGAGGCTGCTACCTCTCCAGAACCCGGAGCGGAGAAGGGGCGCGTGGGAGTTGGCGACGCGGGCGTTGGTGCATTGCCCAACCAACGCTGCACGGTTCTCGTCAGTCCAGAGAGCACGTCCATTGGTTCGGCTCTGCTCACCACAGGCGCTGGCTGAGATGTCTGGCCTTGAGCCGAGCTCGACGAAGGGGATGTCCCCGCTACGTCTGTTGGTTCGGCTTTGCTCACCACAGGATCGAGGATCGGTGATAGGTCAACCCCGCAATACTTGCAAAACTTGGCTGTAGCTCGGTTCTGTTCGCCGCAGGTTGGGCACGATACCATATGGACTGCTCCGGTTCTACGTGGTGGTAGGACGCGTGATACGCGCGTGGCGTGCCCTAGGGACTGCGCACCACCAAATCATCGAAATGGACCTCTGTTTTCACGTCTTCAAAGGTTGTGGCTGTAAGGGCGATGTCGCCGGCGGCGAATGTGCCGTCTTCGACCTCATCTAGGAAAAGGCCATTGACGAACAATGCCAAGGTAGAGCCATTGCAGATGACTCGAATGTGATTGGTCGCCTGACCCTTTCGGATAGCGGTCGAGCTTGTCCAATCCACAAGGGGCTCGGATTCCCCGCCAACGGCCCGGAAAATGGAATAGTAGCCATCCCCAGCGATGCGCAGGTAATATCCATCGCCGTCTCCCTGCTCCCTGCACACCACCCCGTAGGCAGTGTTGTTATCCGGTCCGGCAGAGATCTGGGTAGCGTACACCTCTATGGCGAGATTGTCGAAGGAGCGGTAGGCCACGCCCCACATTGTGCTGGCCTGTTCAGCGGAAGTGACAAAGTAGACGCCGTCCCCGTAGCCCACGTCGCCTATGTCATACTCTCCCACCTCCCAGCCTGAGGTCGAGCTGTCAAAATCATCCTCGAATATGATAGGCCCTCCCTCCTCTCCAGGAGTGCTGGTGGGGGGCCGGGTGGCAGTAGGCTGGGCCGGCGTGGTGAGATCGGCGCTATCGTTGCTACTGCCAATAATGTACAGTCCTACCAATACCGTTACTGCTACCACCGCCAGGCACGCGACTGCGACGAGCGCCAGGCCCACGCCGCCCAATCCTAGCAGTAATCCCCGGCCCTTCTTTTGGCCGTCCGGAGGACCTGGTTCGGATTCGGGAACGGAAAAGGGCCTTGCTTCCTCCCACGCGGCCTGGCCCGACATATCCGTGGGGAGCGGTGGGCTACCGCTCAATCCTTTGGCCATCTCGTCTGCGCTCTGGAAACGATGGTCCATGGCTATCTCTAGTGCCTTCAGGACTGCTGCCTCGGTGGCCGGGCTGACCTGTGCGTTTATGCCACGTGGGGGCACGAACGAGTCTGGGCTAGCCATACGCTGCGTAGCCGTCGGCGGTACCTTTCCAGTCAGTGCTTGGTAGAGCGTCGCTCCGACGCTATAGATATCTGAGCGAGGGTCAGTATGGCCTGAGCCCAGGTCGTATTGTTCTGGCGGGGCGTATTCGGGTGTGCCAGCACCCCGCATCACCGTCCGCGTTTCCGGATCTCCAGGGTTCCACAACTTGACCAGTCCAAAATCAACGAGCAAGGCTTTGCCTTCAGGCGTGACGATAATGTTCTGGGGTTTGATGTCACGGTGGAGCACCCCTTGCTGGTGGCAGTAAGCCAGTGCGTGGAGCAACTGATCAGCCCATGCCACAACCTGTGCTTCGGTTTGGGCTCCCTCCCGTTGGATCAGATCGGCCAGGCTTTCCCCTTCGACAAAGTCCATCACCAGATACTCGTTGCCACCCCAAGAGAAATAGTCGGTGACCCGTACCAGGTTGGGATGGGTGAGGGTAGCCAGTATCTGGGCCTCCTGCTCGAATTGCTGACGCAATTGGATAAGCATACTGTCATCGAGACCAGGCTGGGGGGTCATTTCCTTGAGCGCGACGGGCCGGTTCAGCCGCGTGTCCCAGGTGCGATAGACCGCTCCCATCCCGCCCTGTCCGAGCAGCTTGACGACCCTATAGCGATCTCCTACGATTTCACCAACATCGAGCGGCATAGTCGCCCTCCGTTTCGTGATGGGTGAATGGCCGACAATGGCTTTCGACGCGCCATCCTGTTGTGACTACACATCCGATGCCATACTCCCGTGGTGCGCCGTTAGCTTGCGTGTCTCGTAGCGCAGTTTTTTGGTCAGTCGTGGATCGGCCTGGCCGTGTTTTTCCAACGCCAATGCCTGGCGCTCTGTCTCGGCTGCCAGTTCTTCCTGGCCCATGTCCAGGAGGCGGGTGGCGGCAGCTCGCAGTTTGCGCGTTGCACCGGCCACATCTCCTGCCTCCAGTGCGGCTTGTGCGCCTCGCTGCAGTTTATATGCGCTTAGGGCCTCGACGACATCCATCACCTGGGCCACTCGCTGCTTTGCTCGGGAAACATTGGCCGTGTATTCCACGACGATGTCGGTCCGTGTCTTGAGGCCGGAGAGATTGTTTCCTGGATCGTCACAAGCCAACAGTGCCTGAGCGAGCCGGTAAAGCCCAGCCGGCCGTGGGGGCACCATCATCTCCAACAGCAGCGTTGGCTCCTCACCTACTACCAGATCGCCCAGTTGGAAATTGTAACTTTCCCCATCGTTGGCCGATTTCAACGGTGCAATGGAAGGGCGCACGCGGTAGGCTGCTCGCACCTCCACGCCCTGCGAGGGTCGGAGCTTGAGTTCCAGGTTTCGATAACGGACAGCCTGAGCCCGCTGGAGTTCCTGAGCAAAGACAGCCGGTATTTCCTTGGGATCTTCTATTAGATATGCCTCGCCCCCAGTCTGATCGGCGATGGGAATCATCAACTCCTCGTTGAATTCCCCCCCCAGGCCCATTGTGCTGATCGGGATACGGATCTGGCGAGCACGAGCGGCGCTTTGGCGACACAGTTCCTCATCCAGGGTAAAGCCATCAGTCAGGACGAGCAGACGGTTGGCCAGATCCTCCGAGGCCCCCTGCTGCAACTCGTCCAACCCTAACGCCATCGCCTGGCCGATGCGGGTGTCGTCTCCCAACTGCAATTCGTCCAACATGTTCACGACGACCAGCAGTCGCCCCTTCTCGCCACCGTCGGTGTTGGGAATCAGCGTGATCGCCCGTCCTGCAAAGGCAACCAGGGCGAAGTGATCTGCAGGGCGGAGTTGTTCGACGCCAGCCAGGAGGGCGTCCCGAACGCGATCGATCTTGCGGGGCAGGCGGGTCAGCACCTTGTTGGGGATGTCTGTTGATTGCCAGGCAGGCACGCCGTCGATGAGCACCTCCTGCAGCATTCCCAGGCCCGCCAGTTCCCTAAACTGCTCGTCAGTAGCCACCCGGATGTGCATGCTTTCGCTGACATCCACGACCAGGGCGACGTTGATTGGCAACACGCCGTCGTTATCGTGCCCGCCTGACTCTACCAACAGGTAGACCAGCCGCTGGTCACCGGTGACGGGCAGCGCGGGCGCGTTCAACGTCCATGTCAGGCTCAAGCCTTGGGGCATGTCACTTTCACAATGCTCATTCACGACGCTTTATCCGCAGTTCGTCCTACTCTGTCTGTCGGCAGAAGGCGAGCACGCCGGATATCCCGTTCCGCTGCTCCAGCGCGAGCATCTGCCGCAGCCCTTCCCCATAAATGGAATTCTGTCGTTCCATCAGTGCCAGGGTGTTGGTTGCCTCCATCGTCTGTAAGGTCTTGTAGGCCGCCCACTCAGCGAATCCCTCCCGCACGATGTTGTTCTGAAGCAATGGACAGTTCTCCCCTTGCCAGGCGTGGGCCCACTCGTGGGCGATGGTTTGGACGAGGAGGATCTGCGGCATGCCTGAGACAACATACATCACGCGCCGGTGGCCTTTTCGGACAAAGAGCCCCACTATTCTGTTGTCCGGGTCTCGATGTGGGCTCTTGGCCGTGCTCTCATCGGCTCTCGTTTCGCTGGGTGCTTGGGGGGCTGGAGCCACATCTGCCGCGAGCCGATGCAGATGCTGGCTGTCCACTAGTGTGAACTCGGTGCCGACGTTGAGCCCTAAACCAAGCTGGTCGGTGATGACACCAGCCACCCGTTCAAAAAGCGCCTGGGCATGGGCGGCGTCATAGATCGCGGTTTGATGACATTGGAAACAGGTGCGCCGTCCATCGGGCAGGCGCGTGTGAGATGTCGCCATCGGTACACCGCACACGTCGCAGCGGGGTGCTGTCTCCTGGCAGTGATGGCACACGACGATGGATGGCTCATCTGAGATCGCGTCCAGGGTGTACACCCAGCCGCCTCTCCATAGGCGACCTCCACACAGGTGACAATACTTGGTGGCCCGATGTTTCTTCATCCTGCTCACCCGGACAGCGTCTGACGTGAAGCGATACCCTCGATCTAGAATCAATATCCTCCCCAGCGTGCACATTGCTTGTAGGTTGTCGAAGAGTTGGTCACATTGCGCGGATTGGAGCCATCGGCGTTGGCGACAAACACGTCATATGCCCCCGCCGATCCGACCGGTTGTAGAAACAGGATCATTGAGCCATCGGGAGAGAGGTACGATTCGTAGGCTGTAGGAATCACGGGCTGATAGCCAGCCGAAGTGGGGGAGGCAGAGTGTAGGGTGTGCTTGATAGTAAAGTAGAATCGGGAGCTATCGGGCGCCCACAAGATTGGCTCATTTCTGTTGAGCGGACCGTAGTAGGTAGCCTGCACCAACGAGCCGTCGTCCCCACGGTGTATACTCATCGAAAAGTTGCCATCCTCCTCCCACAGGGTGACTTTGTACACTCCGTCGGGCGAGGGGCACTCTTTTGGATGGGAGATGGGGCAGCGGTATCCATATAACAGATTGACCGACTGGCCGGCAAGGGTCGTGGCTGTGGCTCCGCCCGCGCAAGTAGACTGTTCGAACGTCATCGGATCTAGCACCTGACCCTGGGACCAACTAGGATCGCTCGTGCCCAGGTAGTACGTTTGGCCAGCCTCGATGGTGAAAAAGATGCGGCCAACCTGACCTGATGGAGGTGGCGCTGAGGTGGGAGCTGGCGCTGGCGCTGTCGGAACGATGGGCGCAGGCGTGGATGTCGCCCGCGCCGTGCCCTGCCAGGCCGAAATGTCGTCGATATAGATCCGCCCACTGCTCGAACCGCCAGTGCGATCCAGCACCAGGGCGTGGAACTTGATGGGGTAATCTATCGCACCGTTCGAGGGACCGGATATGGGTCCCGATGGCCAGGGTAGGTTGGCGTCGATCGTGCCGGCCATTTGACGCCAGCCGGAACCGCCGATTTTGCCCAGGTGGATCGACCACACCTCGTTCTGAGCATCCTGAATCCAGGCATTCAGCAGGTGACCGGATCCATCACCGTATACCCACGCCCCGATGGTGTTGGGTTGTCCTCCCAGGTTTAGCGTCCGGAGAAAGACGACGTAATCGTCCTGAGTAGCCGGGAAATTGTAGCTCAGCTTGGCGGCGTAGCTTCCCGAGTGGACCTGTTCTTGAGTCTGTGTCAATTCGCCATACGGCTGGTCACCCCGTCGCCAACTGCCCCACTGCTCGAAGGTGATCAGCGCACCGGATGCTGGGGGTGAAGTGGGCCGGGGTGTGTTTGTCACCTTTGGTGTCGCCGTGGCCCCAGACGTTGCCGTTGGGGAGGGGCTAGGTGAGCTTTCGGGGGTGTCGGTCAGGGTACGGGTAGGTTTGGGAGTGCGTGTCGGTGTCGGCGTGTCCGTTGGTGTGCCTGTGGGCGTGGACGTCTCCGTAGGCGATGGCGAAGGTGAAGGGGATGGAGAAGACGAAGGCGAAGGGGATGGTGTAGATGTATCCTGAACGACCGCCACGACCGCTGCGGTCGCCGTCCCCTCGGCCCTGAAGGGGAAGGCCGAGCCGCCCATCAATAGAAATGCTGTGCCGGCCGCCAGTGCCAGCAGCACTACCACAGCCACTGCCCAGATCCACGCCGGTAAACGCTTGCGTTGGGTCGCCCGAGTTGGCTGGACCTCAGCCACAGCCTGCGCTCTTGGTACCACCTGCGTCTGGCTGCGCATTGGGGCGACTGAAGGAACGGTTGCGGACCCTCGGCTCCGTAGGGCTGCTGCCATCTCCTGGGCCGTGCTATACCTGTTCTCCACGGCTAGCTCCGTCGATCGCAGGACAACCGCCTCCATAGAATTCGAGATGTGCGGATTGACCGTCCGGGGTAGCTGGAACAGGGTCGGACTGGCGATCCGCATCGTCGCCGTCGGAGGGGCCTGGCCGGTCAGCGCATGGTATATGGTCGCCCCAAGGCCGTAGATGTCGCTGCGGGGATCCGTGTGCCCTATCTGTATGTCGTACTGTTCTGGTGGCGCGTACTCAGGTGTGCCCATCCCCCGCATAACTGTCCTGGTGTGCGGATCGTTGGGATCCCAGAGCTTTACCAGGCCAAAGTCTACCAGAATCGCCCGTCCATCCGATCGGATGATCACGTTCTGGGGTTTGATGTCGCGGTGGATGATGCCCTGAGCGTGACAATAGGCCAGCGAATCGAGTAGCTGTTCCGACCATTCCAGTACCTGGTGTTCTGGCAGCGCCCCTTCCCGTTCGATGCGTTCAGCCAGACTCTCCCCTTCGACAAAATCCATCACCAGATACGCCTTGCCTTCTTCTTCGAAAAAGTCGGTCACGCGCACCAGGTGGGGGTGGCTGAGGCGGGCCAGAATCTGGGCTTCCTGCTGGAACTGCTGCCGCAGTTGCTCCAGCGTTTGCTGATCCAGGCTAGGTTGAGGGACCATCTCCTTGATGGCCAGCGAGACGTTCAAGCGAGTATCCCAGGCTTTGTATACGGCTCCCATCCCGCCCTGCCCCAACATAGAGACAACACGATAGCGGTTCTGTAGCACTTGTCCGGCTTCAAGCGTCATCGTTCACTCCATACCAAGGGATCACGTGTGATTGTTGGCACTATTACACCACGTGCCAAGGGCTCCACGGTGTGGCTGACTTATCCTACGTCCTGTCGTCTCAACACGATTGCCGTAGCTGCGGCGAACAGGGCGCCAAATGCTGATAGAATCGCCCAATCAGCCAGCAGATGTTTTCTTGTGCGGGCATAGTTTATGCCAAACTCCTGTTCGCTAAAGATGTCCACTGGCTCGGGGTGGACGGTATATGTCTCTGTGACCGTCTCCGTGACTGTGACCAGATCGTTCAGCGTCACCTCTGGAACGGAGATGGGTACGGTCTGTGTGATGACGGGTTGGCTGGGGTCTGGTTGCAAGGGCACCTCGATCTCTTGGGTAGCCGTCACAACTGTGACAGGTTCCCATTCTTCATCTGGTTTTTCAACATCCATAGAGATCGTCTCGGTGATCGGATCAGGTTGGAATCGGGTACGGGTTAGCGTGTTCAACCGTTCCATATCGGCCGATGTGCCCAAACCCTCCATCGACCAGCGAGTGAGCGTCAAGTTAGAGAATCGATCTGTGATGCCCGGCAGGTCAAAGAGCACACCAGCAAAGATCATTTGGAAGAACAACACCAGGAATACGATATAGATGACGGTGTTGGCGTTGGGGACGAGGGCGGATATCAGTAGTCCCATCAGGACTGCGGCCAGTGTTCCCAGCACCAATGTGATGTACATCTCGATAGGAGCCGGTAGGAGAACGCCCTGTTGGGGGTAGTCTACCTTGAGGTTGATGACGACCATCAACAAAAGGCACTGAACCAGGGCAAAAAGCCCCAGCACGACTACCTTGGAGGCGATGTATGGCAGGATGCGCAGGGTGACCATACGTTCTCTTCGATAGACCGATCGTTCCTTGACGATCTCATAGACAGAGGCAAAGAGCCCCAACAGAACCGCGGCCAGAGCCATAATGAACAAAAGCGTCTGGCTGTTCCCGATGATGGTATACGTGGCGCTGCTCTTTCCGATGGCCAAGTCGGCAGCCAGTTGCCGTTCGATCTCGGCGGCTGGGTTGCCGATCAGCCAGTTGGCGTCAGATACCAGCAGCACCAAAGCGCCGATGATTGGCATCACCACCATCAGTACCGACAGCAGTAGTTTATCCCGTAGCACCAGATCCAGGTAGCGGCGGGTCAGAACAAAGAATTGCCGCAGCCCGCTTACCCTGGGACGTTGTCGAGATTCGGTCTCGGCCGCCGCTTGCTGCTCTACCTGTAGAAGCGCACGCTGGCGGTCCGCCACGTATCGCTCATAGTGACTCGACTGTTTGAAGGTCTCCTCTCCTTCAGACGCCTTTTGGCGCGCTCTTGAGGGCTCAGGGTCGTCCAGTTGGGCATAGATATCGGCAAAGTCCCCGCTCGTGACGCGAAAGAACCCGAGGGCCTCCTCTGGCGGCCCAAAATAGACCATCCGTCCTTGAGAGAGGAAGCACACGTGGTCGCACTGGACGATGTTTGCAGTGGCGTGGGTCACCAGGACGATTGTCCGGCCGCCATCGGCCAGGCGGCGCAATGTGTGCATCATCTTTTTCTCTAGGCCTGGATCCAGACCAGAGGTGGGCTCGTCGAGGAAAAACAAGTTTGGCTCTGCCAGCAGTTCTACGGCAATGCTGACCCGCTTGCGCTGACCACCACTCAGGCTCGTGACCACCTGGTCCTTCTGCCCGATCATCTCTACTTGCTCAAGGACCTCATCGATGCGCTGTTCGATCTCTTCGGAGGTCGTGTCAGCAGGAAGCCGTAGGCGGGCCGCATAGTGGAGCGCGTTGGCGACGGTCAGGTCTTTGTGGATGATGTCGTCCTGAGGGACGTAGCCAACCATCGTGCGGTACAGATCAAAGTGGCGGTACAGATCATCCCCATTGACCAAAACCCGGCCCTCGGCACGGGTGAAACCATTGAGCGCCATCATCAGTGTCGACTTGCCGGCCCCGCTCGTGCCGACTAGTGCGATGAACTCGCGGGGATAGACCGAGATGTTGATGTCGTTGAGGATACGCTTTCTACGGCTTCCGCTTCCCACCTCCCGTATCAGGTTTACTCCATCAAGGCGCATCCCGCCGGTGGTGGCGAACTGCTGGAGGCCGGTCGCCTCATACACCAGCTTGAAGGGACCGATCTGCACCACATCTCCTTGTTGGAGCGACTGAGGGTGTGTCAGGCGCTGGCCGTTGACAAAGGTGCCATTAGTGCTGTTCAGGTCGGTCAGTGTATGTCCCTGGGCCGTTTGCTCGAGACGCGCGTGATGCCATGAGACGACGGGCGCTGACAAGGGGATTTCCGCCTGTGGATCCCGCCCGATTGTAAGTGAGGACTGCACCCCCAGAGCGGTGACACCCATCTGGATGGGCCCAGTGCCAGGTCCTGTTGCGTCCTCCGCTTCGCCAGAGCGGAAGGTGAGGCTGACCGAGTTGCCCTCAGTATCGCCGATGCGCAGTATGTCTCCGGCGCGCAATGTTGCACTCGGAGCGAGACGCCCGTTGACAAAGGTGCCATTCGTGCTATCCAGGTCCGTATAGTGCCATGTCTGTCCTCGTTGCTCCAATCGGCCGTGGTGACCGGAGACATACTGGGGGGGCAGCACAACGTCGTTGTCTGTGTTGCGCCCGATGGTGATGATGGGCTTTCTCAGTGGCGCTTGTTGCCCTGGATGTCCAGGTAAGCGGACCGTGAGGCGTGGATGGTGTCGAGCATCATCATCTGTTCCATCAGGCATAGACAGCCGCTGTCCGCAGACAGGACAGAAATGGGCATCAGGTTTTCTCAACTCTGCACCACAAAAACGACAGTATCTGGCCATTCTGTCTCCTACGAGACCATCGGCTGCGTATTGTTCGATGTATGTGCGCCCCACCTACAGCCGGTAGATGAGCTTGACTCGCCCGAACCGAAGCTCGTCCCCATCGCCGAGGGGGTGTGGCTGACCTGGTGTGAGTCTGTGTTGATTGACATAGGTGTAGTTGGTGCTGTTCAGATCCTCGATGAGGATCTGGGAACCTTGAATAGAGACACGGGCGTGTTGCCTTGACACACCGCCCTCATCGCCACCATGGTCGGTCAGATCGATATCGGGAAAGACATTGCTGATCGGATCCTCTCGGCCAACGATGACCTCAGTTCTGCCGGGTGGAAATGGCACGGTGGTGCTAGTCCCTTGAATGGTCAGGTAGCCAGGGATGGCAGCTCCAGATGCATAGACGACCGTAGGAGAGGGACCGGGAGCTGCGGATGGTGATGGAGTTGGCGCCGGGTCGTATCTAGGCTCAGGAGAGGATAGCGATGTCTGTACCCGCTCTGGGTGGCTCGACGGCGTCGTCGATGCCGGTGAGGTCGGCGCAGATGCTGGCACAGCGGGTCTGACCGGTGCGCCGCACATGTCGCAAAAGTTGCTACCGGGCTCCAACTGGGCCCCGCAACGGGAACACGCCAGCCCGGCGGGCGGCTCAGGAACTGCTGCCTGAGTCGGTGATCCAGCGGGGCGCCCCAAAGCAGCGCCGCAGTTGTCGCAGAAGGATTCGCCAGCCGTCACGCGCGTGCCACAGACGGGGCAGATGACCATCCCAGCTACGACGGTGGGGGCCTGTTGAGACGCAGGTGGGACAGGAGGCGCTGCTGTTGGCGGTGTGTCCTCTAGTTTCGCCCCACATTCATCGCAGAATGCGGCTCCGTCAGGCTGTTGCGAAGCACAGTTTTGGCACAGCGGCATAGGTCATCTCCTCGTCGTTCACCTATCGGTGCGTGCGTTGGTTTCTCCGTGTATCACAATGGGCCATTATTGATAGGTGACCGTCAAGTGGTAAGGCTGCGTGTTGCCAAAGCCAGTGAATGGCCAGACACGGACATAGATTATCTCCCCTGCTATGGGGACAAAGGTTATGTACTCATCGGTGTTTCCCGTATTATTAGAGTAATCTACCAAGTTGTACTTCCCGTCGTAGCTGTAGACCCACAAGTCGTAGTCATGGTCCACTGCGATATTGGTCAATTCAACAGTCACTTCATCGGTAGTCGTGGGGGTGAAGTAATAGTAATCTTCGGTGTCAGTCTCATCCCAGATAAAGGCCCAGTAGACCTGGCCTGAGATCAACGGTCCAAAGGCCTGTTCCGGTGTGTTGTTGGGTTCGGCAAGATCCTTGGCATAGTCGCGCACTATCAGCGGTAGATAAGTGTAGAGGGTGGGATTGGCGTATGAGGTATAACAGGCCTTCTCTTGGACGATGGCCCAGCCGAGATGAGCGCAGTTGACCAGGGGCCAGCGAGAGCTGCCCTCCGGCACGGTCACTGTGACGGCGAAGGTGGTGGTGATGCGTGTGCCACGAGCCATTTTTTGCTCCCATACCATACGACGTTCTTCGGGAACCAGGTCGTTGTCAAAGCAGGGGATGTCCAGGCTGCCTGGTTCAGGGTTCGGCCCTATGTCAAAGTGGCAGCTACCACGCAGGAATGCGACACCGCCGGGCAGGGTATCTGAAAGGACGACACCCGAAACCGGATCCCCATTGTTCACCGCCACGACGGTGAACGTGATCGTGCCTCCGGTGTCGGCGTACGGTGGCCTGGGTTGGTAGAACAGGGAGAACTCGGGAATCGCGGACAACACGGTCGTCGTCACCACGAGTTCTTTCTGGCGGTCATCCCAACTGATGTAGGCGCGGTTGACCAATGGCCAATACAGTGTGCGTGCCGATACCGAGACGGCGAATGTGGTCGTGATACGGTCTCCTGGAGCAAAGTTCTTGTTCCGCCATATTGGGTTGGGCGGATCAACATCGCAGTCCCACGGATATCCATCCTCCTCGTAGCTGCAACTGCCGGGAATGAACTCGACACCACTAGGCAGTACGTCCGAGAGGACGACGTTTTGCACGGGGGCTCCGATGTTAATTGCTACCACCGTGTAGGTGATGACGTCGTCAGGCTTTGCATATTCTGGTCCGATCATATATGACAGGTCGAGATAGAGTGTCTGGGCTAGGACGACGAGGATTGTCAGCATCATGCCGACGACAATCGCCAACACGATTAAGCCAATCCGGGCCACCGTCGACGTGATCATACCGGGTTTCTTCTTTTCCATCGCTTACCTCCTCCTATTCTGCTTGCTCCGACCAAACCTGGTTGTGTTTATCGCTTGTTCTTTGTCTGCCAAACCGATCGATGTGCCTGGGAGAATATCTACGTTGAATCGTGACCCTTGATGCCTGTGTCACGTGGGCGTTGTCTTCAGTCACTCCCTGATCCTGCAATTTGCACAATCACAGCCGTGATGTTATCCATCCCACCAGCCTTGTTAGCTGCCTCGATCAGCCGGTCGCATGTTTCTTGAGGAGACCCAGCGCTCTGCCAGATATACAGTATCTGCTCATCGGGCACCATTCCGCTCAGTCCATCGGAACAGAGGAGCAGCGCTTCTCCCGGCCTCAGCGGTTGAGTGAACAGATCGACCTCTGTTTGAGACTTGTCTCCTATGACGCGATAGATGACGCTGCGCTGCGGATGGCGGGCGGCCTCCTCTCGCGTTATTTGACCTGTGGCGACAAGGCGTTCGACCAGCGAGTGATCGGTGGTGATCTGCGAAATCGTCTCGGGCGTTAGCAGGTAGGCACGGCTGTCCCCGACATTGGCGATGGTCGCAAGGCTGCGAATGACGAGTGCCATCACCAATGTTGTGCCCATATCGGTGCCAGCGGCCCGGCGCTGTTCGTACACCCTCTGGTTGGCCGCCATCGTCGTAGCCATCAGCCACTCACGCGGAGAGGGTAGAGTCTCGCCGGCAGCCGCCAGCGCCAGTATCTCACTCACCGCATGTTGCTGGATTGTCTCCACCGCTACACGGCTGGCCACGTCACCCGCAGCGTGGCCTCCCATGCCGTCAGCGACGGCAAACACGCCTACTTCTGTGTCTGTGGAGCGATGAACTTGGGGGACGGTGAGTGCGAGGAGGGAATCCTCGTTTAGGGAGCGCGCTTGTCCCACGTCGGTGGATTGACCGATTATCAGAGTGATCCCATTCGGCTGGCGGAGTTCATAAAGAGCGTACTCCAGCGCCGAGGCAAAGACCCCCGCGGTGAGCCCGTCTGGCTCGGAGAGGGCCTGCGAGAAAGCACGAGCGGTCTGTTCGGGCAAGTGGGCACGGATGTCCCGCCGAGGCCCCGCCGCTAGATAGGCGAGCGCTGATGCCAATCCTCGGACATCCTGGGCAAAGTAGTTCGCAGCAAGCGGATGGTTGTCCGAACTGATGACGGCCGCCGCATCCAAGTGCGTCCATTGAGCCCCATTGTGCTGTATGGCAATCTGGTTCAGACCGACCTCGCGCAGAGCGATGTGGCGGCCGTGCATAAGGTTCATCGCCTGCGCCAGGGATACGCCCCATTCCAGTACCTGAGCGAGGTCCTGAGGTACATGTAGTGAGCTGGCCAAAGGCGGCTCAAGCTCCGCCTCCACCAAGTATCCACGGGGAGGCCCGTAGGGGGCTTCCACGAAAACGTCGCATGGCAACATCAGACCTGGATGCCTGAGGTCCATCCCCAGTAGCTGAGCTTTTACCGCGACGGCTGTTTGGTCGGCGCTTTCGTGAACCCGGTAGCGACGATGAAGCGGTTCGATGGTAGAGATATCGGCTCCACAGGACGAGCAGAACTGCTCTCGGGAGTTGGAGATCTCCTTCTGACAGTTTGCACACACCCGCACCCGGGTGATGCCTTCCCCCAGATAAGCATTTGTGCTCTTGCTGCTAACCAAGAGTTCCAGGATCGCGTATTGTCCCCGGTTTAGCAATGCCCCTTCAGGAAGCGGGGCAAAAGCGGCGTCTGTGGTTGCGAGGGGCTGTGTGTCGGAGGGGGGCATAGGCGAGGGTCGTTGCCCTTGGGGTGAGATGACAACTGGCTGGGTGTCCACTATGGTGAGGTTGCGGTCGGGCAGTTCAGCACCGCACCCCTGACAGAACTGGGCGGCCTTGCGGTTTTTGTACCCGCAGTGTGGACACTCTATCATTCTACTCCCCCGTGTTGGTGTGGAAGACAAAGTCGACTTTGCCGATATCCAGTTGCCAACCGTCCTGCAGAAGATTGCGCCCAGTACGCCGACCGTTGATGTAAACGCCGTTTCTCGAGTTGATGTCCTCGATGATCCAGTGATTGGCCCACCGGTAGATCCAGGCATGACGCTGCGAGACCGATTCCCAGCCGGGATAGTCTTGGGTAATGACCAGGTCGTTCTCTGATGCTCGTCCGATGGTTACGCCCTCAGGTTTTAGCTCAACGCGACGTGGTCCACCACGGGTATGCCCACTCTCCAGGTACGCGCCAATGGATGGAGGAGATGGGACGGTGGGTGTGGGTGAGGGGGTTGGCTTTCGCCTCCTCCTGCTCCAAATGGCCAAGAAAGCAAGCAGCAGGCCCAGGAACATCAGGGGTAGCAGGCAGACGCCTGCAACCAGGAGCCCGTTGTCGGATACGTAGGTGATGGCTGCCTCCGCAAGGGATGGTGTAGCTGTCGGTGTTGGGGTTAAGGTAGGTGTGGCGGTAGGTGTGGCGGTTGGTGTAGGTGTCGCTGTCCCTGTTGCCGTGTTTGTGGGTGTTGGAGTAGGGGTATTGGTGCTGCTGGCAGTCGGTGTTGGTGGGGGCGTTGGGCTTTTGGTAGGTGTGGGTGTCGGTGTATCGGTCGGCGTCGGGATTGGCGTCGGTGTTTGGGTGGGCGTGACCGTCAGCGCTGGCCTAGCACCAAGCGGTGAGGCGAGCGTCACGGTCAACGGCGACGTAAGGGTCCCACTGATGGTCGGTGTCGCTGTCAGGGGTGTTGTGATTTGCGCAGCGGCTTTGGCGTTTGGGAGGCCAGCCAGTTGTGACAACCGTGCAGCATGAAACGGTAGGACGGCACCTGCGATAACCCACAACAGAGCCAGCCCTGCCGCAAAAAGCAGCCGCTTGGTCGCTTGACGTAGCATTGACATTTTCCCCCTGGGCGAGGGTATCAACTATGCAGAATCACTGTGACGTTAGAACTGACCTTGCTATTGTACCCTTACCTACGTGAATTGCAAGCGGTGGTTCAGGTCTTGTTGCGGGCCTCTCGTTGGACAAGTTGGGTGAAACGGGTTACAATGTCAGCCGGTGGATTGTTTGAGCGAAAAGACCAGGAGGTATGGGATGACGACAAGCGCAACGGAATCTGGATTGCTGATCACTCACGCTCGCCTGGCGACGCTGGGTGAGGAGCCTGCCCTTGTCGAAGACGGCGCTCTACTCATTGAGGACGGTCGTCTGGCGGCGCTCGGTGCTACCGCTGAGTTGACCGCTCGGCATCCTGATGCGGAGCGGTGGGATGCTGCAGGCCAACTGGTGTTCCCTGCCTCCATCTGCGCCCACACCCATTTCTATGGTGCCTTCGCTCGTGGGATGGCTGTGCCAGGTGAGCCTGCAGCTAACTTTCCCCAGATCTTGGAACGGCTGTGGTGGCGACTGGACAAGGCACTCACACTGGACGACGTGCGCTACTCGGCGCTGGTTTGCTTGATCGATGCGATTCGTCATGGCACGACGACCCTTATCGACCATCACGCCAGTCCCAACGCGATTGAGGGTTCGCTCGACGTGATTGCCGAAGCTGTGCAGGAAGCAGGCCTGAGGGCATCCCTCTGCTACGAGGTCACCGATCGTGATGGCCCGGAGCGAGCCCAGGCCGGTATAGCAGAAAACGTACGTTTCGCGAAAAAGCTCGCAGGCTCGGGTTCGCAGCTTGCCGCGTCCTTTGGCCTTCACGCTTCCCTGACGTTGTCCGACGAAACCTTGGTCGCCTGCGTTGCCGCCGCAGAGGGGCTTGGGCTGGGCTTTCACGTACACGTTGCTGAGGATAGGGCCGATCAAGAGGATGCTCTGCGTAGGTCCGGGAAGCGCGTTGTCCACCGGTTATGCGATGCGGGGATTCTAGGGCCACGCACTATCGCTGTTCACTGCGTCCACGTGTGCGACGACGAAATCGACGTGCTGGCTGAGACGGGCACGTGGGTGACGCATCAGCCACGTTCGAATATGAACAACGGCGTGGGGGTAGCGCCAGTTGGACCAATGTTGCGGATGGGGGTCAACCTAGGGCTGGGGAACGATGGCTTCTCCAACCAGATGTTCGCCGAGATGAAGGCAGCCTACCTGGTCCATAAACTGGCTCAGGGTGATCCTCGGGCCATGCCGGGCGACGTGGTGATGAACCTCGCCTACGCCAACAACGCCCGACTGGCGCGCGTATTCTGGCCCGAGCTGACACTGGGGGAACTGAGCGAGGGGGCAGCGGCAGATCTGATCTTTCTCGATTATCAGCCCACGACGCCTCTGACGGTGGGAAACCTGCCATGGCACCTACTTTTCGGCTTCGAGGCATCGGCGGTGACGGCCACCATCTGCGCTGGGCGAGTGCTGATGCGCGACCGCCGGCTGCTTACCTTGGATGAAGAGGCCATCACAGCCCGGTCACGGGAGTTGGCGGCTGAGGTATGGCAAAGAGTCGGTGAGCAATGATCAGTGGCCAGTGACGTGGCGGCCGGTCATCATCTTTGATTGAGCTACGACGCCACGACCCACCATTTACACCTCCACCACCATCGGAATCACGACTGGGCGGCTTCTGGTTTCTTGGAAGAGGAACTCGAACAGGGCTTCCTGGACTTTTGTCTCAACTTCCTGTGCGGGCGTCCCTGGTTTGACCGTGGCAGCATTCAGCATAATCTCCTCCGCCTGGATCAACAGATCCTCTGCACCAGGGACGTAGATAAAGCCACGGGTGGTGATCCGAGGTCGACCGGCCGGACGGCCCATCTTTCGCCTATAAGAGATCATACACGTCACAAAGCCATTTCTTCCCAGTATCTCTCTCTCGCGCATCACTGTTGGTCCGATGCCGCCCACTCGCGCGCCATCCACGAAAACGTAGCCGCCGGGCACACGTTCGCCGATCTCTAACCGTTCACCGAAGGTCAGTGCGTATCCGTTTTCGATCACGGCAATGTCTTCAGGAGGGATGCCTACCTGGCGCGCGATCTTGCCATGTTGTTTAAGGTGACGTAATTCTCCATGAATGGGCACAAAGAAGCGGGGCTGAAGTAGGTGTATCAGCAGTTTTTGTTCTTCCTGACTGGCGTGGCCCGAAACGTGGACCGGCGAGAGCGGGTCGTAGTAGACATCCGCCCCCTTTTGGAAGAGGCGGTTGACCACCCGGTGAATCAGTTCTTCGTTGCCGGGGATGGTGTGTGACGAGAAAACGACCGTGTCGCCATCGCGGATGCGGAGCGAGCGGTGCCGTCCGACGGCCAGGCGGCTCAATACGGCTGTCGGTTCGCCCTGAGTGCCCGTAGCTATGATGACGGTTTCTTGCGCGGGTAGATGCCGAATCTCGTCCAAGGTGACAAGTGTACCATCAGGAATCTCGAGGTAGCCCAATTCACGGGCCATCTTGGCATTGTCGGCCATCGTCTTGCCAGCGAGAGCGACTTTGCGCCCGCGCTGCGTCGCTACGTCCACAACCTGTTGAATTCGGGATATGAGCGAGGCAAAAGTTGCCACGATAACCCGTCCTGGCGCTTCCCGCATCACCTGGTGGAAGGCGTCGTTCAACACCGCCTCCGAGGGCGTGTTGCCGGGTTGGTCGGAGTTGGTGCTGTCGGATAAGAGCACCATCACACCACGTCCACTGAATTCGGCTAGTTTAGCATAGTCAGTGGGCCAGCCATCCACCGGGGTGTGGTCGAACTTGAAATCGCCACTGTGCACAATAAGCCCAACCGGCGTCGTGATGCCCAACCCCACACCATCAGGGATAGAATGGCAGACGTGGTAGGGCTCGATAGTGAAGGGTCCGATGTTGATGACGTCGCCGGGCGCATAGGTATGTATCCTCGCTGGCTCAGAGGGGCGGTTACGCCGGAGCTTCACCTCGATCAATCCCCGCGTCAACCGGGTGGCGTAAACCGGCACGCTGAACTCTGCCAGAAAGTGAGGCAGAGCTCCGATGTGATCCTCGTGGCCGTGAGTGATGATTATCGCACGGACCTGGTCTTTTTTGTCCTGGAGATATTCCCAGTCGGGGATGATATAGTCTACTCCCAGCATATCTGATTCGGGGAACATGATGCCAGCGTCCACGAGGAGGATGTTGCGTCCGTATTCGATGCTTAACATATTCTTGCCAACTTCCCCCAAGCCTCCCAGGGGTACGATACGTAGTTTATCAGTCATCCGTTGTCACTCCAATAGATATCATTTGAACCGATGAATTCCACCCAACAATAGCCTCCACCAGGTGTGGGTCATTCCTCCTGGTGGTGGATTTAGTACGCTGGTCAAGCCCGGGTCCGAATCGCTCTCCGATCTGTTTCGCTGTCTTGATTAAGCAGCCATCCTGGCCAGTATAGATGGTAACACGCCGTGGGGGTTCTGTCAAACTTGCTCTCCGGCTGTTGCCACTTTTCTCCGATTGTTATATA
>CAYUIS010000056.1:0-6158 GCA_964444825.1 uncultured Anaerolineales bacterium
AAGGCGCCCCGAGGACGGGGCTCAGAGCTGTGGTCAGCCAAATGCAATCGCCCTAGGATGACAGGACAGTTGCACAGAACCGAGACAGTAGTATACTGGATTAGAGCGTCGTTGCAGACCGACACCCCAATTCCTGGAGCCAACACGATGAAATGTGCAGCCTGCGGTTTCGAGAACCCAGACGAATTTGCCTTCTGCGGCAAATGTGGCGCCCCTCTGTCCTCCGCGTGCCACGCGTGCGGGTTCCAGAACCCTCCAGGTCTTGCCTTCTGTGGCAAGTGCGGCGCGTCACTTGAGCCACCTTCGGCGGAGATCCTTGCACTCGCCGACCTCGATCATCTCCGCAGCTATTTGCCACCCGCTCTCATCGAAGGGCTCCAGTTCGACCGGCTGTCTCCCCCACCCCGCCTGCTAGAGGAGTGTACGACGCACCTATCGGAGCTGCTCAACACCGTTTCCAGTCTGCTGCCAACGTACGTGGTCGAGCAAGTCGTCCGCGATCCGGTGCCGGGAAGGGTAGGAGGACGGTTTATTGACGGCACCCTGTTGTTTGCCGACATCAGCGGTTTCACCAGTATGTCGGAACGCCTCAGCCGCATCGGGCGCGAGGGAGCTGAGGAAATCACCGCCATCGTGAACCGCTACTTTACCACGATGCTATCCATCCTCAGCGATCACGATGGGCAGCTCGTCAAGTTTGGCGGCGACGCTCTGCTGGGCCTCTTCCTTGAACCAGACAGCACCAATCGTGCTGTGCTTGCTGCGCACACTATGCAGGCATCTATGGCCAGCTTTAGCCAGGTCGACACGTCCCAGGGGACCTTTGGGCTACAAATGAAGGTTGGGGTCCGCAGAGGGAAGTTCTTCGCTGCCCGGCTGGGGACGGCTCAGGACATGGAATTCGCCCTCTTTGGCTCGGACGTCAATTCCGCCGCCGCCACAGAGTCGCTGGCCACAGCTGGCCAGATTCTGCTCGACCAGGCAACCTTTGAGGCCATCACCCTCCCCTGTCAGGTCAACGCCGGACCGTCCGGCTACAGTGTCGTCACAGAGATTGAAGCCGTTTCTGTGTCCTCAGCCCGCCACCACTCCCCGATCCCCAGTTTCCCAAAACCCTCCCTGGAAAGCCTGCGCCGTCTTGCAGAGTTGCTTGATGCATTGACCCCATATATGCCGGCCGGCCTATTGGGGCGTATCGCCACCGCCCCCCGCGCCGTCAGCCTGGAGGGCGAGCACCGTCTCGTGGCCGTCCTTTTCGCCAACCTGCACGGGCTGGGAGAGATCGCCGATCGGTTAGGGGCAGGGCGTGAAGCGGACATAGTCGCCGGAATCAACCAGTGTTTCATCGCTGTAGAAAACAGCATCCGACGTTTCGGCGGGGTCGTCAACAAGATCGATCTGTACGAACACGGTGACAAATTACTGGCCTTCTTTGGAGCGCCAGTGGCTCACGAGGATGACGCCGAACGCGCCGTCCGTGCCGCGCTGGCAATGCAGGAGGCGCTATCCGAGACAGCCTGCTCCCTGCCTGCCCAGCTTGGTCTGTCCGACCTGTGTCTCGAGCAAAAGATAGGCATCAGTTTTGGCTACGTTTTTGCCGGATACGTAGGAACCAGTTGGCGGCACGAGTATACTGTGATGGGTGACGAGGTTAACCTCGGGGCACGCCTGATGGCCGTTGCGGAACCGGGAAGCGTTGCGGTCAGCAGCGACGTACGGCGCAAGGTGCAGGCGCTCTTCGAGCTGTCACCTCGCGGTGAGGTGGAGCTTAAGGGAAAGAGCCTGCCAGTTCACGTCTTTTCGGTGCTCGGTCCCCGCGCCATCCCACAGCCCTTGCGCGGCCTGGAGGGGATGCGCTCTCCCTTGGTAGGACGACAGGTCGAATGGGAGCAGTTGCTGGAGGCATCAGACCAGCTCTTGTCAGGTCAAGGGCAGGTCGTCTCCATCATCGGCGAGGCCGGGCTTGGCAAGTCCCGCCTCGTGGCTGAACTCCGCCAGCGTATGGCCTCCAGACCCATACGTTGGATCGAGGAGCGCTGCCTCTCCTACACTGAATCCGTCCCCTACCGACCTTTCCAGGGAGTGTTACAGGACTTGATTGGCATAGATCCGGACGACAGCGAGGCGGAAGCGTGGAGCAAACTGCGCACCGTTGTAGAACAAAGCCTCGCGCCAGAGGACGTCGAGTTCACCCTACCCTACCTGGCCAGCTTTCTCCGTCTCCAGCTCCCGGACGCGCACCAGGAAAAGGTGCGCTACCTCGACGCCGAGGCACTGCAGCAGCGTACCTTTGTCGCCATCAGCACCCTAATCGAGATACAGCTCTCGCCGGAGCCTGCGCTGAACCCTGCCGAAGGGCCTGCGCTGAGGACTCGACTGAGCTCTGCCAAAGCCCCTGCCGAAGGGCCTGCCCCATTCGTTGTCTCTGGAGATGCCCATCCTCCTTTGGTGCTCGTCCTGGACGACATTCACTGGATAGATCATGCTTCACTGGCGCTGCTCGAACACCTTTTGCCACTGGTCAACCGAGTGCCGTTGATGCTGCTCCTGCTCTACCGACCAGAACGTGCCAAGAGATGTTGGGAGGCGCATGAAAAGATCGCCCGCGAGTTCGCCCATCGTGCCACCGAGGTCGCCCTCCAAAACCTGACATCGGCTGATGGCCAGCACCTCCTGGCAAACCTGGTGGGAATCGAGGAATGGCCCAGGGAGGTTTCTGACACCATCCTCAGCCGTACGGAGGGTAATCCCCTGTACCTGGAGGAGGTCATTCGGACGCTGATAGATGATGGGGCATTGGTCCGGAAAGATGGCGGACCATGGCAACTTGGAGGAGACATCCAGACGATCAAGGTGCCCGACACACTTCAGGGCGTGATGATGGCTCGCCTGGACCGGTTGGACGAGCCTGCTCGCTGGACTGCTCAGCTGGCCTCAGTCGTGGGGCGCGTGTTCCCCTTTGACGTGCTGGCTCACGTCGTGCCCGAGAACGGCGCCGAGTTGAACCGCTGTATGGTGCGACTCCAGCAACACGAGACAATCCGAGAGACCCAACGCACACCCGAACTTGTCTACACGTTCAAGCACACGATGATGCAGGAGGTCTGCTACCATAGCCTCCTGGCACGTATCCGCCGTCTCTATCACTGCAAAGTCGCCGAGTATATCGAAATTGGCCGTTCCACCGGCCACCGCGAAGCTGAGGGCAACATCCCCCTCATCGCTCATCACGCCTTTGAGGGACGAGATTGGCCCCGAGGACTGCGCTATCAGTTACAGGCAGGCCAGCAAGCCCAAAAGCTCTTTGCCAATCACGAAGCCATAGACCACTTCGAAAAGGCCCTCCAGTGCGCCGACCGCCTGACCCCATCCGAAACGCAGATGGAACGCTTGGCGATTCACGGTGCTCTAGGCGAGTTGCTGTTCACCACTGGGCAGTTTGATCATGCCCTGGAACACCTCACTGAAGCCCGTTCGCTGGCCATCGAGTGCCAGTCGAGTGACGCCGAAGCCCGCGCCTGTCGATGGTTGGCAAACGTTTACGAGAACCGTGGCGAGTATATCCCTGCCTTTGATTGGATTCAGCAGGGACTGCTCGCCCTGGCTGGCCGCGAGACCGCTGAGGCCGCCCAACTGTGGATCGTTGGCGGCCTGATCAACTCCCGGCGGGGTGACCACGACGTCGCCCAGCAGCACTGCAACCGGGCTCTGCAGATTGCGGAAAAGCTGGGCGAACTCACAGCTATGGCTCGTAGCTACGTTCTTCTTGGACATATTACCCGTACACTCGGCAACAGCGCTCAAGCGATCGAACACCTCCAGCAGGCCTTTGAGCTGTATCAGCGTGTGGGGGATATCAACCAACAGGCCGTCGCGCGCAACCAGATCGCCAACGCCCATTTCTATATGGGTCAGTGGAAAGAGGCTAAAGTTCACTACCTCCAGGCCCGCGAGATCTTCGACCAGATCGGCGATGTCTACAACCGCGTGTTCGCCGACAACAACCTGGGTGGTATCGCGTGCAATCAAGGGCGGCTCGACGAGGCGTTGGCCTTCTACCAGCGAGCTTTGTTGGCCCTGGAGCAGATCGGCGGATCGACGTACGTGCTGGGGGCTTTGCACATGAATCTTGGCCACACCTACGTCCGGCGTGGCGAGATCGAGGCCGCACGCCGGCACCTGCGCACGAGCCTCGATTACTACGAGCAGGCCGAGGTGCGCGACTTTTTGTCGGAGACATATCGCGCTCGCGCTGAGGCCGCCTTGCTCGCTGGCAAGCTCCCCGAAGCTGAGGAAGACGGTCAGCGGGCGCTAGACCTGGCCCGCGAGCTGGCGATGCGGGCGGAGGAAGGCATCGCCCTGCGTGTGCTGGGTGAGGTGGCCACGGCTCAGGGACGGTTTGCGGACGCCGAGCGCTTCTTCAACGATAGCCTCGCCATCCTGGAGAGCGTAGGCGACGAATATGAGTGGGCCCGGTGTCAATTGTCACTGGCACGATTGTACGCGTGTATGGAGAATCCCCCCGGAGTGACAATCGCCCTCGAAAAATGCACCGCAGTGTTTGAGCGGCTGGGGGCAACGTTGGATCTGGACACAGCCTGTTCTATGCAGGAATAGAACCTTGACTTCTGCCCGGAGCAGTCATATACTGGGATTGTGGTAGCTTTGCCGTGGGATCCCTCCCCTTAACCACACACTTCACGAAAGTCAGCCTGGTCCATCCAGGCTTCTGATTACACAAAGACAGCAGTCAGAACATCATCGATGCGTTTGTGTTCGACGTCGCCCTATCAAACCAGGAACATCAAACCCACCCTAGTAGGAGATAGAGACATGCATAAGCGGATTCTTGGAATGCTAGCCTTGGTCGGGCTACTGGTGACAGTTCTCATCATCGGCGTGCACGGCGCCCCGGCCGATGCCCCTGCGTCGCCCACCTCCATCAAGGTCGGCCTGGTCACCGACGAGGCCACGTTGGCCGATAAGGCCTTTAACTGGTTCAGTTATCAGGGCCTGCTGCGGGCCGAGGGTGAACTGGGCGTGGCAGGCACGGTCTACACCTCGACGTCGTCCACCGACTATATGCCCAACCTCCAGCAGTGTGTGACCGACGGCAACGCGCTCTGTATCTCTGTTGGGTTTGGCACAGCCGACGCCATCTCGACCACGGCACTGGCAAACCCTGGGACGTTTTTCGCTATCGTGGATGTCGAGTTCGAGAGCGCCCCGGCTAACCTGCGTAGCTTGACGTTTGCTGCAGACGAGGCAGGCTACCTGGCCGGCACGCTGGCCGGGTTGATGACCCACAGCGGGGTTGTAGGCGCTGTTGGGGGTATGGAAATCCCTCCAGTGACCGCCTTTACCGAGAGCTATTGGCGTGGCGCTCAGTGTGCCAATCCCGATGTCACGACACTCATCACCTACACCAATAACTTCGGCGACCCCGACGTGGGAGCAGCAGCGGCTCAGGATATGCTCTCGCAGGAGGCCGACGTCGTCTTTGGAGTGGGTGGTATGATGGGCAACGGCGCAGTATTGACGGCCACCCAGTCGGGGGCCTGGGCCATCGGTGTCGATGTGGACCAATACCTCACAGTGTTTGAGGGTGGCGCCGTGACCGGTTCTGACAGATTGCTCAGCAGCGCGATGAAACGTATGGACAACGCCGTCTTTGACACCATCGCCGACGTCATCTCCGGCACCTTTAGCTCTGGAACCAGCCTCTACACGCTGGCAGACGAGGGTATAGCACTGGCCCCCTTCCACGAGACCGACCCCCTCATACCGCAGAACGTGCGGGACGAACTGGTGGCGGTCGAACAGTCCATACTCGCTGGCACCCGTGACGTCAGTATGCCTTGCCCCGCCGCCCTGCACGTCTGCCCCAGCGGCTGCGCCTATGCCTCGATCCAGGAGGCGGTGGATGCCGCCAGCGACGGCGACTATATCAAGGTTGCCGCGGGCACCTATTCCGACGTTCACAGTGTCCCCATACCCCCAGGGTACCAGCTAGGCGACAGTTGGGAGCCCAGCGAATTCACAGTCATTACCCAGGTGGTCCATATCAGCAAGACGGTGACCCTCCAGGGCGGTTATACGACCACCAACTGGATCACTTCCTACCCCATCACCCAACCCACCACCCTGGACGCCCAGGG
>CAYUIS010000056.1:6258-29791 GCA_964444825.1 uncultured Anaerolineales bacterium
AACTGGGGCGGCGGCATCTACGTGTGGGAGAGTGATGCTGCCATCATCGGAAACACCATCTCCGGCAACTCTGTTAACCAGGACGACGCTCCCGGTGAAGACATCGTCCCCAATCGTGGAGGCGGGATGGTCGTTGGTAGCGGCAGCCAGGCAGTCGTTTCCAGAAACACGATCACGGGCAACAGCGCCACGAGCTACGGCGGTGGCCTGGCATTGGACAATGACGACTCCGCCCTGATCAACGACAACGACGTCTCGGACAACACGGCTGGCATCGGTGGAGGAGTGTACCTGAACGAAAGCTCCGCCACGCTTATCAGCAACGCTATATCAGCTAATTCCGCTATCACCACCGGCGGGGGAATACATTTGGAGAGTAGCACGGCCACGATCGAAGGAAACACGATCATCTCCAATACCGCTCTAGAAAGCGGAGGTGGCATCTGCATAACCGGCGAGCATTGGAGTGGCGACGGGAATTCCCTATCCCATAACACGATCATATCCAACACCGGCGGGCTCGGCGGCGGCATCGGTGCAAACTTTTTCCGCGGGGGCACCTTCATCGGCAACACTATCAGCTTTAACACCGCACAGGAGCACGGTGGCGGGGTGTATATGTTCCTCGGCGACACAACTTTCGATGGCAATACGGTGTCTGGGAACACTGCCTTGAGCGATGGTGGCGGGATGTACCTCCACGGCCACGATGCCAACTATTCGAACAACGTGATTGCCAACAATTCTGCCACTCACAAGGGTGGCGGGGTGTACAGCCTGGGTTCCATCGTTAGCCTCGTACACACTACCATCGTTAACAACACAAGCGGTGACGGCGTCGGCCTCTATGTCGATTATTGGGGCGGTTGCCCGAACTGCAACCAACCGTCCATCCTGATCCTGCGCAACAACATCCTGGTCAGCCAAACGGTGGGCATCCTCGTCACCGGCGGCAACACGGTCGATGCGTACGACACGCTGTGGCACAACACACCCATCACCGTCTCCCAGTCCCCCACGGCATTTGTGTCAATCCAGTATGAGCGCACCGGCGACCCTCTCTTCGTCGACCCAGACGCGGGGGATTATCACATTGGCCCGACGTCGCCCGCCCGTGACGCCAGCGGCTTTGGCGCGGGCTATGACATCGACGGGCAGATCCGCCCGATGGGCTGGAAATGGGATCTTGGTGCCGACGAGTACCCCGACGCCCATCTGAGCGTCGTCAAGGACGTGTCTGCCGCAATCGTAATGCCTGGCCAATCTCTCGACTATACGATCGTCGTCACCAGCGATGGCGCGGTGAACGCCACAGGCGTCGTTGTGACCGACACACTCGACCTGTGGCAGCGCGTCGTCCCCGGCAGTCTCACCTTTTCTATGGGCAGTTGTGTCGTCTCCGACGGAGGTTGGGGAGGCCAGGTCACTTGCTCCATTGGGACGATGGTCACCGGCACGACCTTTATCGCCACTCTGTCTGCGGAGGTATCGCCCGCTGTGCCGGCAGGCCAGCCGATGGTCAACACCGCCACCGCAGCAGCCAACGAAACGGCCAGCACCGCTATCGCTTCGACCATATCCCGTGGTGACCTCGTCTATCCGCTGTCAAATGACCCCTGGACCTTGGATATCAATCGGGGAGCTGGCAACCTTCTGGAAGAAACGGTGCTGGGCCAGTTGATGGAGCCCCTCTATCGCTACCGGCCCGACGGCAGCATCGAACCGGCCGGGGCCACCGGATACACAGTCTCCGGGGATGGCCTGGTGTACACCATCACCCTACGCACCGACGCCCTCTGGTCGGATGGCCAGCCGGTCACCGCGCAGCACTATGCGGATGGCATTCTCCGGCTCCTCGATCCGGACACCGGGGCGGGCTACGCCTGGATGATGTACCCTGTGCTTGGAGCGGAGGCGTTCAACACAGGCGTGATCACCGATCCCAACGGTGTGGGTGTCACCGCCGTCGGTACGTTTACCCTGCAGATCACCCTCGAGCAAACCGCTGCTTTCTTCCCCAGTGTCCTGACCACGTCCGCCGCTTATCCAGTGCGGCTTGACCTCATCAGCGGCGACCCCGACTGGGCTGAGGCAGGACACTTTGTGGGCAACGGCCCTTACGTGCTGACGGAATGGATACACGGCGAATGGCTGTTGTTGGATCAAAACCCGCTGTACCACGACGCCGGTCGGATCGCTTTTGAACGCGTTCTCCTGCCCATCATCCCCGAAGCCGAGCAGTTGGTAGCCTACGAGGACGGCCTGGTGGATGTGAGCGCCACCCCGGATTCTGAACTGTCCCGCATCCTATCTGATCCCACGTTGAGCAGTCAGTTCCACACCACACCTTGGCCTGGGGTCTACTACCTGGGGATAAACGTGGATCTGACGCCGACCGACGTCATCACCGTGCGCAAGGCCCTGGCCTCGGCGATTGACCGCAGCGCCCTCCTCAACGCAGTTGGCGCGCCCTGGCGAGAGCCAGCGACCAGCGTTATTCCGCCCGGTATCCCGGGCTACCAGGATGGAGCGGTCGGGCATACGTTCGACCCGGTCCAGGCGCAGAGCTATCTTGCCCAGGCCGGGTATCCCGGCGGAGCCGGGTTCCCCGGGGTCGAGCTGTGGGCGAACGCTGGCAACGAGTCCATCATCGATCAGGTCGCCGACCACTGGCGGACCAACCTGGGCATAAACGTCACCACTGTCTACTCCGATTGGCCTGACTACTTGGAGACTCTTAGTGGCTGCAACGGCGACCCTGGTTCTTGCTCGTATAGTGCATACCGGATGGGGTGGCTCCTGGACTATGCCGACGCCAACAGCATCCTGAACGTCGTCTTCCACCCCGATTCCGGCCGCCAGTACACCGGCTGGGACAACGCCCGCTACCGCCAGTTGATCGACATGACGTTGAGCGAGACGGACCAGGTATCACGGACGGCCTACTTCCAGGAAGCAGACCGCATCCTCGTGGAGGACGAGACGGCGGTGATTCCCATCTACTTTCATGACCACACGGCCTTGATCAAGCCAGACGTCCTGTTCGAGTATCCACCCATCGGGCCACCCCATTTCCTGAACTGGAGACACCCCATAGAAGTGACGAGTAGGAACAATAGCGGCCCTGGCACGCTGCGTCAGGTGCTGCTGGAAGCACTCAACGGGGACAAGATCATATTCGACCCAGGCGTCTTCCCCCCCACCAACCCGGCCATCATCCCTCTCACCAGCGAACTGCCACACATCACGCAGGGCGACCTGACGATTGACGGCAGCAACGCTGGCGTGATCCTTGATGGAAGCGGCATCGGCACGACGCCTGAGACAGTGCTCCTTGACGATGTCAGCCTGACGCTCGACGGCGGCCAGGACCTGATCACCAACGGTGATTTCAGCGCTGGCGAGGGGCACTGGCGGCCCTGGGATGGCCGGCCTGGCCCGACACGGGTCATCACCTCCGCCGACTCGAATTCGCCGCCCACCAGCTATGCGTGGACCGTGGTGGCTGCTCACGGAGATAGTCGCACCGTCTACGACACAAACAACACCAGCGAGCCCTATACTGGCGGCGGGTGGCCCTATGAGGCTGACAGCACTGCGTGGATCCCTGCGACTGGCGGTAGCGTAGCCGAACTGCGCTTTTGGTTCCGGTACGACGGGGTAGGCACAACCCTTCGGGCACTGTTCTTGGACGGTCACTCGGAAGACATCGGCGACGCGTACTATGGATGGGAGGCCAACTGGACGGAAAGAGTCGTCACTGCGACAGTGCCGGTCGACGCCGTGGGCATAGCTCTGGAGTTTGACTACGGTCACTCAGAGGTGCGAACTGGCGGCCTGGCAATACGTTCCAGCGGGAACATCATCCGAGGGCTACAGATCGTCAACTTTCCCGGAGCTGGCATCGACCTCGCTGGTGGTGCTCAGTACAACACGATCGGCGGCAACCGAACAATAGGCAGCGGTCGCCTGGGGCAAGGCAACCTCGTCAGTGACAACGCCAACGATCACTGTGGCATCTGTATCTCTGGCGCTGGGACCGACCACAACCTCGTGTTGGGCAACTATATCGGCACCAACGTCCTGGGTACAACTACCCGCGGCAACGGCGGTGAGGGCATATGGATCTGGGACGGCGCCAGATCCAACGTTATCGGCGGCCCGACCGCCGGGGAACGCAATTTCGTCAGTGGAAACGGTACAACGGGCGTCCGATTGAGCGATGCAGGCACGACGGATAACACCGTCTCGGGTAACACGATCGGCCTCAGCGTCAACGGTTCCACTGCCCTGGGCAACGGAGGAAACGGTGTCTATATCGAGAACGGGGCATCCAACAATACCATCGGCGGCGCTACCTCCGACCAGCGCAATATCATCAGCGGCAACGGCGGCGACGGCGTGACCATTGTGGGCGGCGATACCGATGGCAACGTCATCCGCGGCAACTATATCGGTACCAACAGGAGCGGCACGTTTGCCGCAGGCAACACTGGGAGAGGTATCTTTGTCCTTGACGGCGCACACCACAACACCATCAGCGACAACGTCATCAGCGGCAACGGCAGCGATGGCGTGCCTATTGAAGGTGCCGGCACGATACACAACGTGGTCAGTGGGAACTATATCGGAACCGACTATACCGGCAAATACGGAATCGGCAACGCTTTGGATGGCGTCTACATCGCCTATGGCGCTCAGAACACCACAATCACGGGCAACACCATCAGCGCCAACCAGAACGGTGTGGTCCTCTTGGGCGGCGACACGATGTCCAACACGGTCATTGGCAACCGTATCGGCACCAACGCCAGCGGCTCTTCCGCCATTCCCAATGCCGGAAATGGCGTCGATATCCGTGAGCGAGCCAGCCTCAACCTCATCGGCGGCGACACACCTAGCGAACGCAACATCATCAGCGGCAATGGCAGAGATGGTATCTCTGTATCCGGCATCACTCCTTTGGGCGACGATGCTCCCTTGCTAGATGACGTTTCTCTGCAGTTTGATGGTGGAGCCAACCAGTTGCTTAATGGCGACTTTGGGGATGGCCTGCAGCACTGGAGCACGCTGGACGATAATCCGGTGGCGACTCGCTCCATTAACAGCACCTGGTATCATTCACCCCCCACCAGCTATCAGTTCGACCGTGGGGGTGGCTCGGGCGTCCTGCGCACCTTCTACGATACCCTCACACAGACAGTGGCTCTGGTTGATGAGTACGATGCTGCAAGCCCGATCTGGATCGGCGTTTCGCCAGGCACAGAAACGACGTTGAGCTACTGGTACAGCGGCACCTTGGCTCAGGCCTTTATCCTGGGATTGGATGACTCCGGGGGGTGGCGCAATCTGACGTGGGAGCAACTCTCCCCGACGACGGAATGGACGCTGGACGTGATGACGGCAACCATTCCCGGCGACATCGTGGCCGTGGGCGTGCAGTTCGACGTGAACTCGGGGAAGCAAACAGCCCACAACACCGTCACGGGTAACTATATCGGAACCAATGCCAGTGGCACGGCAGCCATCGGCAACCACTCCAATGGTGTCAGCATCGGTTGGGGAGCTACCCACCACGTGATTGGCGGCCATATGCCCGGTGAGGGCAACCTGATCAGCGGGAACAGGCAGAACGGTGTGTGGATTGGGGATGGCGCCACGACGAGCAACTCTGTCAGCGGCAACATCATCGGGCTGAACGCCGCAGGCGATGCTGCTGTCCCCAACGGGAACTTTGGCGTCGATCTCGCCCCCGGTGCGCAGAGCAACCTGATTGGTGGCAACACGGACACAATGCGTAACGTTGTCAGTGGCAACGACAACGGCGGCGTCAACATAGCCGGTAGCGGCGTGAGAGACAACATCGTCAGGGGTAACTATATCGGCACGGATGTGAGCGGCGCAGTGGCTATCGGCAATGCTTTCCACGGCGTCGTCATTGGTAGCGGTGCGCACAATAACATCGTCGGCGGGGTCAACTTTACGCCAGATGGGGCCTGCACCGGCGAGTGCAACCTCATCAGCGCCAACGAAGGTGATGGCGCGCGGATCGAGGGCAGCGATACGAGCAGCAATACGCTCAAAGGCAACTACATCGGCACCGACGTCAGCGGTATCAGTGCTCTTGGGAACGAACTGGGTGTGGCCATCGCGAATGAGGCCCATCATAATGCCGTCGGCGGCGATACACCAGGCGAACGGAACCTCATCAGCGGCAACAGGGACACAGGCGTGTCCATCTGGGAGGCCAGCCACAACCGCATGATTGGCAACTATGTCGGCACCACCACGGACGGCATGGCAGCCCTGCCCAACGGAACCGACTATGACTATGCGGGAGGTGTGCTCATCGACGGAGGCACCAGCAATGCCCAGTTCAACACAATCGGCGGAAGCAACCCCGGCGAGGGCAACATCATCGCCGGTAACGCCGGGTGGGGTATACAAGTCGGTTCGTTCCCGGGAGGACCTGGCACCAAGTGCCAGGCGTGCAGTTTCAACACCATCGCCGGCAACTTGATCGGCGTGGCGGCCAACGGAACGATGCCACTGGGTAACCAAGAGGTGGGAGTCTTTATCCGAGAAGGGGGGTTCACTAACACCATCGGCGGGCCGACGACGGCGCATGGCAACATCATCGCCAATAACGGTGGGTATAAAGGTTTTGACTATACCCTGAGTGGCACCGGCGTCGTGGTCCACTCTGCAGCCGAGAACACCATCTCGCACAACAGCATCTATAACCACACCGGGGACGGTATCGGACTGCAATTTGGCGGCAATACCCTCATCGGGCCACCTGTCGTCGTTTCCGCCGGCGCCAGTACCGCCAGCGGCACGGCCTGTTCCGGCTGCACCGTTGAGGTCTTTTCCGACGCCGACGACGAAGGTCGGTGGTTCGAGGGCTCTACCACCGCCGACGGAGGGGGCAACTGGTCGTTCAGCGGCAGCCCCTTCACCGGCCCCAACGTCCACGCCACCCTCACTGACCTTTCCGGCAACACCAGCGAGTTCTCCGGTCCTCCTCCCCTCGTCAGCAGTGTCTGGCCCACCGGCACCGTCGAGGGTTCGACGAATCGACGTGTAACCATCTCTGGCGACCACTTCCGCGACAACTCGCCCCTCACCGCTGCCTTCGGCCCCGCCATTACCGTCAGAAGCATTCGCTTCGTGAGTTCCATCCAAATCAAAGCCTACATCGACGTCCCCCTGGGCGCTGCACCTGGCCCCGTCACCGTCACCGTCACCAACTATGACGGGCAGTCCGGCAGCCTTTCTGGCGGCTTTGAGATCATCACCATCAAACCTCCGCCTCCCGTTGTCTCCGACGCCAGCCCGGATCTCGTCGCTCAGGGCGCCTCCGGTGACCTGACGATCGCCGGCGCTCAGTTCACCGACCTGCCCGATGTCGCCTTCTCTGGCTCCGGCATCACCGTCAACTCCCTCACCTTTGAGGACGAGACCCATCTGACCGTCAACGTCTCGATCGACCCCGCTGCCGCACCGGGCTCCCGCGCCATCACCGTCACCAATCCCGACGGCCAATCCCACGCCCTTCTCGCCGCCCTCACCATCACCTCACCGCACTTTGAGGAGGTCGCCGCAGCCGAGGGGGTGGCCGATACCGCTCCTTCCCTAGGCGCGGCTTGGCCTGACCATGACGGCGACGGCACCGCCGATCTCTTTGTCGCCAATCAGAGTTCAGCCTCCCGTCTGTACAAGAACTGGTATCCTGGAACCGGCACCGGCGGTTTCCCCTTCACAGATATGGCGTCCTGGCTCGGTCTCGACGCTCCCACCGATATCTCCCTCTCCGCCTGGGCCGATTTTGACTCGGACGGCGACCTCGACGCCTTCCTCGCCGCTGAGACCCCCTCCCTGTTCCGCAATGACGGCGGCTCCTTCTCTGACGTCGCCGCTCTCTACGGCATCTCCTTCTCGGGCTCTCCCCAGGCCGCCGCCTGGGCTGACTTTGACCGGGATGGCGACGTGGATCTCTTTGTCGGCACGGACGATGAGGCCAGCTATCTCTTCCGCAACGATGGGCCCCAGCCTGGCGTCAAGTGGTCCTTCACCAACATCGCGGCTTCCGCTGGTCTCGCCACCCCGCTCCGCCATTTTTCCGGCGCCGCCTGGGGTGACTTTAACTCTGACGGCTGGCCCGATCTCTTCGCCGTTACTCAGGGTCACGCCCTCTACCGCAACAACCGCGATTCCACCTTCTCCAACGTCGCCGCCACCGCTGGCCTCATCAGCCCTCTCAACTACCGCGGCTCTCCCGCCTGGGCTGACTATGACAACGATGGCGACCTTGACCTCTTTGTCTCCAACTCCCACGTCAGCAGGTCTGACGCCCTCTACCGCAACAACGGCAACGGGACTTTTACCAACGTCGCCGCCGCCGCCGGTGTGAATCTTGCCCGCTACGGTCGCGCAGTCGCCTGGGCTGATTATGACAACGACGGCTTCCTTGACCTCTTTGTCGGCGATCCATACTACCCCGACCTCCTCTACCACAACGAGGGAGATGGCACATTCACCGATAGCCACTGGCTCTCCAACCTGCAGGATGGGTCGAACGCCACTGCCGCTGCCTGGGCCGACTATGATAGCGATGGCTTCCTCGACCTCTTTGTCGCGCGCGAGGGACAGCCCAATCTCCTTTACCACAACGACCTGGCCTCTCTTGGCAATCACTGGCTTCAGCTCAAGCTCGTCGGCGTCTACAACAACTCCTCTGCCATCGGAGCCCGCGTGCGCGTGACTGCCGGTGGCGTCAGCCAGATCCGCCACGTCACCGCTGGTTCCGGCTTCCGCTCCCAGGATAGCCTGCCGCTCGAGTTCGGTCTCGGCTCCCACTCTGGCACCGTCGATCTCGAGATCACCTGGCCCCTCGGCGCTGGTCAGGTCTATACCGCCACCTCAATCGGGGTCGATCAGACCATCACCGTCACCGATGGCTTCCTGGAGGGCTTTTCGCGCCAGACCGCCCGCACCATCGCCGCCGACGAAACCATCACCGACACCGCCACGTCCGCTTCCGACCTCGGCTGGTACCGCGTCCTCGTCCAGCAACCTGGTTCCACCCTCACCGTCACCCTCAGTGATCTCGAGTCCGATTATGATCTCTTCCTCTTCGCCCCTGAGGTCGATGAGGAAACCGGCCAGTTGCGCGATATCGGTCAACTCGGCAACGTCGGGCAGCTTGGCAACGTTGGGCAATTGGGCAACGTCGGCCAACTCGGCAACGTAGGCCAACTCGGGAATGTGGGCCAACTCGGCAACGTAGGCGACCTGCTCGACCTGGGTCAGCTTGGCAACGTCGGCCAACTCGGCAACGTCGGGCAATTGGGCAATGTAGGCCAGCTTGGCAACGTCGGCCAACTCGGCAACGTCGGCCAGCTTGGTAACGTCGGCACCCTCGTCGGCATCTCGACCAATCCGCTCACTGCCACCGAGCAGATCGTTCTCAATGTCCACGAACTCGCCGGCAATTACTATGCTGCCGTCAGCGGTCACTCCGAAGAAGCCATCGGTCTGCCCTACACTATTACGGCTCGCATCGCCCCTCCCCAGGTACCCTACTCCCCCATCACCTACACGATTCCTACCACTTTTACCACCCCACCTACCGATCTCTACGTCGAAACCCTCATCCTCTACAGCCCTTCCCGTCTGGCGCGACGCTTCCAAGGCACTCTCGGCGGCACTCTGGTCCTCACCACCTCCGACATCATCGACCGCCTCGACACCCTGGCCGCTCACCCGCAGGTCAACGCTGCCCTCGTCAACCTGGACGACTACCCTGAGATCACCTATGCCTACTGGGTCTGGGACGCTCAGCCCCAGAACCCGATGGCCGCCAACTTTGTCGCCGCACACATCAAGGCCCTCCTCTACCGCCTCACGCCCGCCTACCCCAACCTCAAGTATATGCTCATCGTCGGCGATGATCGTGTCGTCCCTCATCGCCGCATCCGCGACCAGGCGCTGATGTCCAACGAGCGTACCTACGCCGCTACCGCCTTTGCGGACAACCTGGAACAGTCCCTCGCGCTCCGTTACATGCTCACCGACGACTACTATGCTGCCTTCCTCCCACTGCCCTGGCGTGGGCGCGAACTCTATCTCCCGCAGGTCGCTATCGGTCGACTGGTCGAGACCCCCCACGAGATCGCCACCGCCATCGACACCTTCCTTGCCCAACCTGTCATCGCGCCCAGCGACGCCCTGGTCATCGGCTACGACTTTTTGATCGACCAGGCCGAGTACATCAGTGTCACACTCGCAGGTCAGGGTATCTCGCCCGTCGACACCCTCATCCACGACGACTGGACCGCCGACGACCTTCGGACGGTCCTCATCACCGCCACCCAGGTCAACGATCTGGTCTCCCTCAACGCCCACTTCACCCACTTTGGCCTCATCCCGGCCACCATTCCTGTGTCGCCCACTCTCCGGGACATGTTTATCTTTGCCACAGAGATCACCGATACCACCGACTATGCCGGAACCCTCGACTTTTCCATCGGCTGTCACTCTGGCCTAAACGTCCCCGACGACGATGCGTTTGGTGCCCTGACCGGTATTGACTGGGCCCAGGTCTTTCTCCGTCAGAAGGCTACCTTCATTGGCAACACCGGCTACGGTTATGGCGACTCTGATCTGATCGCCTACTCGGAGCGCCTGATGACCGATTTTGTCGAGCAGTTGGACCGGCAGCCTGAAGGCGAGAGTCAGACCATCGGCAACGCCCTCCTCCAGGCCAAGCACACCTACTACAACGCTACCGCTGCTGGGTCTCTGAGCAACTATGATGAAAAGGTCCTGGCTGTGATGACCCTCTACGGCCTACCTATGCTCCAGATCGATATGCCGGACGCCACTGACGTTCAATCGTCCAAGCTCCAAAGCCCAATCATCTATCCCAAGCTCCAGGTCGCCACTCCCAGTGGCAGGGTCGCCATCCAGGATACGCCCGTCTTTACCACCTCCATCCGCCGCACCTTCGACTTTGTCTCCCACACCGTCCCCGGTCTGGGCGCCTACTTTACCGTGCGAGGAGAAGACGACGTCCACGTCTCCGGCGGTCACCCCGTCGCCCCCCGCACCGGTCACGACGTGCACGTCTCCAACACGGTCGCTCACGGCGCTCTACTCGTCGGCGGCACCTTCAGTGACACATACTCCTTCGACCCCTTCATCTCCCGCGTCGTCACCGATCAAACCCGTTTCGACGAGCCCATCTACCCCGCCGTAGAGTGGTATCCTATGCAGATCGGTTCCCTCAACCGTTTCCTCGCCATCGACGGCCAATCCCGCGAACGGTTGGTCATCGTGCCTGCCCAATTCAAGGCGGCTCCTGCCTTCACCATCACTGCTCCCACCACCGGCACCCTGCGCCTTTATACCGAGCTCGCTTTCGACGTCTACCACGCCCCCTTCACCAACACCGACTTTGTCGCCCCCTCCATCTGGCACGTCGAGGCCATCAGCTCGTCACGCTATTTAAAGTTCCGCGTCCAGGTCGACGACGATCGCTTCGCCATCCAGCGCACCATCGTCCTCTATCGCACCTTGGACGCCACCACCTGGTCCAAGGCTGAGCTAGCCTACGACGAGGGCACCGGCTGGGCCGAAGGTGTCGTCGATCCCGTGGATTCGCCCGTCGAGTACCTTGCCCAGGCCGTCGACTCCACTGGGAACGTCGCATTGGCGCTCGACCATGGCACCCCCTTCCGCCGTATCAAGGTGGAGGTAGAGCTTCCCACCGTCTACCTACCTATACTCGCCAAGAACTATGCTGGCGCCGACCACCATCTCTACTTGCCCGCCATCCTGCGCTGACCCCAACCCCCGCCGGGCCGGAGGAGCCCGGCCCGGCGGGGAAATGGTACGCATCGCTCGTTTCCGACAGACGCATAGTCACCACGTCACTCGTCTTCCTTCCTCAGACAGGGCGCTGTGTTATAATGGTATCCAATGACTCACTGATCCAACACATTCGTTACTGATCTGAAACGGACGACGATGAAACCGAGGACCGACGACATCCTGCGAGTTCACACGCTACTCCTGTCCCAGTACGGCGAGCATCCCTGGCAACCAAGTGACCCCGTCGCCTCCCTCGTCTCTACCATCCTCTCCCAAAACACCAACGACGTCAACCGCGATCGGGCCTTCGAACGGCTGCGGACCCGGTTCTCCACCTGGGAAGCGGTCCGGGACGCACCCCTAGAGGAACTGATAGAGGCAACCCGCCCGGCTGGACTGGCTCCGACCAAAGCACCTCGCATCCAGAAGGCGCTACATCGCATCACAGAGGAGAGAGGCCAGATAGAGCTCGAGTTCCTCAGAACAATGGACCTGCAAAAAGCCCGGGCCTGGCTGCTCGATATCCCCGGAATCGGGCCCAAAACAGCCGCCATTGTCCTGCTTTTCGCCCTGGGCAAGCCAGCATTCCCGGTCGATACTCATGTTCACCGTGTCACCCGCCGCCTGGGCCTGATCCCAGACAAAACTGGTCGTGAGAAAGCCCACGATTTGCTGGAGGAGCTTACCCCCTCCGAGATTTACTACACTTTTCACCTCAACCTGATTGAGCACGGGCGCGCCGTCTGTCACGCCCGCAACCCCGAGTGCGGTCGCTGCCTCCTGCGGGATCACTGTGCGTATTACTCTGCTGCTGCGAAACCTCCAACAAGCAGTCTATAGGAGAACGATAGGGTGAGCACAGCGAGAGTCAGGCTGGGACAGCGGGGCGAGGAGCTTACGGCCACCGAGCTGAGCCGCCGTGGGTATGACATCGTGGCGCGCAACTGGCGCTGTCAAACCGGCGAGGTCGACATCGTGGCCCGTCGTGACAGCGTGTGGTACTTTTTTGAGGTCCGTACCCGACGGGGAACGGAATACGGCACACCAGAGGAGTCTCTCACAGCGACCAAGCAGCAACGTATGGTGGATGTGGCACTGACCTATTTGGGGAAACACGATCTGCTTGATTTGGACTGGCGGATCGGCCTGGCAGCAGTCGAGATCGATCGGCGGGGCCAATTGGTTCGACTCGAACTCTATGAAAGCATCACCTGAGCAGCACACGGTTCAACATCCGCGCCCTCCAATCCATCCTGCGCTGCTTGTCCTGGTTGGACCAACAGCAGTGGGCAAGACATCACTATCCCTTCACCTGGCCGAGGTGCTGAACGGTGAGATCGTCTCCGCGGATTCACGCCTGTTCTATCGCTGGATGGACATCGGCACCGCCAAGCCCTCTTCCACGGAGCGTGATTCTGTTCCTCATCATCTGATCGACATCGTCGACCCCGACGAGACCGTGGGCCTGGCTGAATTCCAGGAACAAGCATACGCTGCCATCACCGATGTTCAGGGTCGAGGCAAGCTGCCCCTGCTTGTCGGAGGAACCGGGCAGTACGTGAAGGCCGTCGTAGAGGGATGGCTCGTTCCCCGCGTTCTACCTGATCCCACTCTTAGAGCACAACTGGAGGACCAGGCGCGCCGGGAGGGTGCATTTGTCCTTCACGCTCGTCTGTCCGAGCTTGATCCCGTCGCTGCCCAACGCATCCATCCCCGCAATGTGCGTCGAGTCATCCGGGCGCTAGAAGTCTGCCTCATCACAGACCAACCCATCTCTGAGCAGCAACGTAAGCATCCTCCTCACTTTGGCATCCTCCAGATCGGTCTGACGCGTGAGCGGGCCAACCTGTACGCCCGCGCCGACCAGCGCGTGGATTCAATGATGGATGCTGGGCTGGAGGACGAGGTGCGCCGGCTTGTCGAGATGGGTTATGGGTGGGATCTACCGGCGATGTCTGCCTTGGGCTATGCACAGTTCAGGCCATACTTTGAGGACCAAGCGCCTCTCGATGAGGTTGTTACAGAGATCAAGCGAGCAACGCGTCGGTTCATCCGGCGTCAGTACAACTGGTTTCGCCTCAACGATCCAAGCATCCACTGGTTCACAGTCTCTGACAGCAGCAGCCCCGAAGAGATCGAGGTCGTGGTGAGAGAATGGCTGTCTTCCAGTGAAGAGCCATCAACCCAAGACGGATGTTTGCCCCTTCAGGAGCCTGTGGTAGAATGACATCGGGCCGCCAACTGCGGTGAGCTTGGCCTGTGACTGTCGGTGACCGGCGACGTCTTTGCCCGTCACAGAGTGATCGTTTCTGATACACAGCAGCTATGAGGAGAGAATCAATGCGAGTGCGCCTGGCAGAATCGGCAGACTTGGAAGCGTGCGGGACGCTGGATCACTCGTACACAACTGACCGCGTCTGGCAGATGGAAACGCGGGGAGGGAACACCTCTCTGGCAGTCACCTTCCGAGTGGCACGGTTGCCCCGCGAAATGCGCGTCGAGTACCCTCTACACGGGAGGAGTCTCCTCGCGGCGTGGCATCGACGCGATGATTTCCTGGTGGCGGAGCAAGATGGACAAGTCCGCGGCTACGTCACATTGAACGCCTATTCCGAACACGGCATCGCCTGGGTCAGCGATCTGGTGGTGGATCGCCCGACCAGACGCCAAGGAATAGGAACGGCGCTTCTACAGGCTGCGGCCGAATGGGGATGTGAGAACGGCCTGGTCCGACTGGTTTCTGAGCTGCAGACCAAAAACTACCCAGCCCTGCAGTTCTACCAATCGCGAGGGATGAGCTTTTGCGGCTACAACGATCACTACTGGCCAAGTCAGGATATCGCTCTGTTCTTTGGCAGATCACTTTGATAGTCTAGAATCAGCTTCTGATCAATCGAGCTTATGGAAATTGTCTTTGCGTTGGATTGGCGCCGTGTGCTGGAGGTAGCCAATGTCGTGCTTACCTCGGGCATTGTCATTTTCTCCTCTGCCCTCCTGTTGTACCTTGTGACTTACAACCCCCGCAACAACGTCGCTCGTCACTTTATCGCTCTGCTTGCCTGTGTCCTGATTACCTACTTTGTGGATCTCGCGTTGTTTGGCGTCCAGGACCTGGATGCGGCAACTCCATGGCTGCGGCTCCAGTGGGTCGGTATTGCGTTCACTCCAGCCGCATACCTCAGTTTCTCCAATGCACTGCTGACCACGACTGGCGCTCGCAGTAGGCTGCGCGACATCGCTGCCCACACCAGCTACTGCTCCAGCGCCCTACTCTTGTTGGCCACAGCCCTCACCAATCATATCGTTTACGAGGGTGCCATAACGGCTGGTGCTCCCCACCTGCTCCCGGGGAAGCTCTTTCCTTTGTTTATCGTCTACTTTCTTACTGCCGTGGGATGGGGCACGGCCAATGTGCTGTGGGCGCGTGGCCGTTGCCTTACCTCGACATCTCGGCGTCGAATGACATACCTGGCAGCCACTATTGCAGCGCCAGCAGCCGGGGTATTCCCTTACCTGCTCCTGGCTGGCTGGCCAGCCTCCGCATACGCCACGGCCTTTTGGTTCTTGCTGGTGGTAGGAAACATCAGTGTTGGTCTATTGTTGGTGTTGCTTGCCTACAGTGTATCCTTCTTTGGTACATTCACGCCTGACCGGGCGGTCAAGCATCGCCTGGTTCGCTTCTTGTTGCGCGGTCCGCTTGTTGCCACGCTCGTAGTCGTGGTGATCATCGCCGCCTCACAGGCGGAGGGGTGGCTCGGCCTTCCAAGCCGGCGGGTTATGCTGTTTGGAGTTGTCGGCGCCATCCTGCTGCTACAGCTTGGCATTGAGTTGGCCAAACCCCTGATCGACAGAGCGCTCTATCGACAAGATCAGCCCGAGATCGAGTGGATTCAGGCGTTGAGCAATCGACTGCTAACGACGACCGACCTGCACCAGTTTCTTGAGAACGTCCTCACCGCGTTGTGCGATCTCCTCCGGGTCGAGACCGCCTTTGTAGCCATTATCGAAGGCGGTGCGCCCCATCTGGAGGTAGTGTGCGGGCAGCTATCTCCCGGCACAGAGGATTGTTTACCGCTGGAACCGTGGCAGGAATCTTCCGAGCGCCCGTCATCCTCAGACCGAGAGATAGAGCGGCACGGGGATCTGTTCGCTTGGAACGGTTACTGGTTAGCCCCTCTCCGGCTCCACGACGAGGATGCCGTCAGTGGGATCGTCGGCATCCAGGCACGCACCCAAAAGCCAGACCTGAGCCCCGAGGAGCGTACAGGGATGCAAGCCCTACTCAACCAGGCGGCGGCCGCATTGGAGGATCGCCAACTTCAGCAGAGCCTGTTTAATGCTCTGGAGCTCATCATTCCTGAGATAGAGGATATTCAGAGACGCCGTGGAGTGGTACACTATGTGGGGGAGCAGGCCCTTTCTGGACTGATCCTTTCAGATGATGCCGAGTTCCGCCAATGGGTCAGGGATGCACTCAGTCACTACTGGGGAGGACCAAAACTGATCGATAGCCCACTTTCGTCACTCCAGGTTGTCGAACGTGCCACGCGGGAGCACGGTGGTAGCGTAATGCAGGGGCTTCGCAGCGTACTCAAGCAGGCCGTCGAACGCCTTCGTCCGGACGGTCAACGCCAGATGACCACACCGGAGTGGGTACTATATAACATCCTTGAGCTCAAGTTTCTTCAGGGGCGACGCGTGCGGGAGGTTGCACTAAGACTGGCGATGAGCGAATCGGACCTGTATCGAAAACAACGCGCTGCCATCGAAGCCGTAGCCCAGACCTTGGCAGAAATGGAAAAGGAAGAGATGACCAACCACAGGGCGGTATCCTGAGTCTTCAATTTGACTTTCACACAGTCTGCCATATAATCGATACGTATCTTTGCACAGAAGCACGAATGGTGCAAGATTTGGTGATTGATGGGTGGCGGTGATGTCGGGGTATGGGAGGCACAGGAGGATGGTCGAGAGAGGTGAGTGGGTGCCTGGGGACGCACCTCCTGATGAGGCATATTGGGAAGCACTGCTACGCAATGGCGAACATGGGCCAGCAGCACCTCCTCTGACCCACGAGTCCTCAGAAGAAAACAGCGAGACCGACTTTCCAACCACCGCCCCGGGTGCAGCAACTACCACATCCAGGGACGACCCATGGAAGGCCGCTTGTGAGGCGATGGACGAAGGAAAGGTTGTTGAGCTGCCTGTAGTGAGCTGCAATCGTGGCGGCGTCCTGGTTGGCTGGAACGGCCTGCGTGGTTTTGTCCCCGCTTCCCATCTGTCAAGCCTGCCCCCCGTTTCCGATGAAGACAAACGGTGCGAGCAACTGAGACAACTGGTAGGGAGCCAGTTGCAGCTCAAGGTCATTGAGATGGATCCTGAACATGGCCGTGTCGTGCTTTCAGAGAGAGCCTCCTGCCTAGACGAGGGCCATCGCCAGGAGGTACTCGATGCCCTCTGCCCTGGCGACATATGTCAGGGTAATGTGACCAACCTGTGCTCCTTCGGTGCGTTTGTGGACCTGGGAGGGCTGGAAGGATTGATCCACGTCTCAGAACTCTCTTGGGGCCGAGTCGATCATCCTAGCGACGTCCTTGAACCCAACCAGTCGGTCGAGGTCTATGTCCTCAACATTGATCGGGAGCGAGGGCGAGTCGGCCTCAGCCTCAAGCGGCTTTTACCCGACCCCTGGCAATCCGTGGAGAGGCGATATCGTGTCGGACAAACCGTGGAAGGTGTTGTCACCCACGTGGTGAATTTCGGGGCCTTTGCACGCATCGAGGAAGGGCTAGAAGGGCTCATACACGTTTCAGAGTTGGCCGAGGGCGATTTCCTCCACCCGCGCAATGTGGTGCAGGAAGGAGACACCGTGACTGCTCGCGTTCTCAACATCGACAGCGTACGACGTCGAATGGGATTGAGCTTGCGACGTCCAGACTAGTTCGCTCCCTTTTCTGTTTGGTAATGGGCGGGTATGACCAAAAGAACATCCAAGAAGAAAAAAACTCAAGCCAATTGGTGGGCTGTCCTGAGCGACCCGCTTCTACAACAGATCCTCGCACTGCTCATTGTGGCAGGCGGAGTGATCACACTATTGGCACTCTTCCAGGTCACCACAGGACACTGGATTGATACCTGGATCAACTTCCTATACTATTGGCTTGGCTGGGGGGCCTATCCAGCCGCCGTCACCATCATCTTGACTGGTCTGCTCTGGCTTCAGCACCATCTGGACCGGCCACTGAAATGGCGCTGGCGCCCCTTTGTGGGAGCGGAACTGACGATCTTTGGCCTTCTGGGGTTGACGCACACCCTCGCTGGCCGGGATGATCCATGGCAACTCGTAGGTGCGCGATGGGGCGGAGGATTGGTCGGGTGGGCAATTTCCGTTGTGCTCGGCACCTACCTGGGATGGCCAGCCGCCGTTTTGATTCTAGTGACGTTGACGGCCCTAGGGCTGGGACTGACCTTCGACGTGACCTGGAACGACGTCAAGCGCCTCGCAGGTACGATACAGAGAATGGTAACTGGGTATGCGACCAGCAGCCATACGAGCGACCAGACCTCGGCCCAAGTCTCACCTCCCCCTCGCCGTCGGGCCAAGCCTGCTGGCAGCCGCGCCCAACCCCGGCCAACGCGCACCACGCCGACGCCTGCCGCTGAATCCCGCCCGACCCCATCTGCGCCCTTGCCTACCCCACCATCACCTCGACCTCGGACACCACCTGCCGGCGTATCGCGCCAGGTGACGCCACCTCCAGCCGAGTCCAGGTCTCAGTTGACGCCATTGCCTCTCGAACCGTATATCCAGCGACAGTACACCTTGCCACCACCAAGTCTGTTGAACGAGCCTGAAGGACCAGCTCTATCCGATGACGAAATCCGCGACAAATCACAGATCATCAGAGATACGCTCCAGCAGTTCGGTCTGCCAGTAGAAGTGACCGAGGTTCGCATAGGACCCACCGTCACCCAGTTTGGCGTCACGCCGGGTATTGTCGAACGTACCGGCAGCGGAGGTCGGAAAGTACGCGTCAGCCAGATCAGCGCCTTGGCGGACGACTTGGCATTGGCCCTGGCTGCTCCTCGCATTCGTGTTGAGGCCCCTGTGCCTGGTCGCCCGGTCGTGGGCATTGAGGTTCCCAACAGCAAGATCCAGTTGGTTGGAGTGCGGGAGGTCATGGAGTCACCAGAGTTTCGCAAACTCGATGCTCCGTTGTCCATTGCTCTGGGCCACGACGTGGCTGGCGAATCCGTCGTCGCGGATCTGGCCAGGATGCCACACCTCCTGATCGCCGGCACGACAGGATCGGGAAAATCGGTCTGTATCAAGGCCATCATCACCTGCCTGATCTATAGAAACAAACCCAACGATCTACGTTTGGTCCTGATCGACCCCAAGATGGTGGAGCTCGTACAATTCAACGGGGTACCGCACCTCTACGGACGGACGGAGGTGGATCTAGAGAGAGTGGTCAAGGTGCTACGCTGGGTGGCGTGGGAGATGGACGATCGCTACAAGCGCTTTGCCTCCGCTGCAGCACGCAACATTGACGACTACAACCGTATGATGAAACAGAAAGAGCAACCCATCGTGCCACGCATTGTGGTGCTGATAGACGAATTGGCCGATCTCATGATGCTGGCCCCGGATGAAGTGGAACGCACCATCTGTCGTATCGCTCAAATGGCCCGTGCCACCGGTATCCACCTGGTCGTGGCGACACAACGACCGAGTACGGACGTTGTCACCGGGCTGATCAAGGCCAATTTCCCCGCCCGGATTTCTTTTGCCACTGTCAGCCAGATTGACTCCCGTGTGATCCTCGATATGCCCGGTGCAGAAACACTGATGGGGCGAGGCGATATGCTCTACTTGGCATCAGATGCTGGGTATCCGGTTCGCGTGCAGGGCTGCTTCACTTCGGAAGAGGAAACCAAGCGCGTAGTAGACTTTTGGCAAGAGCAAGCAGGGCCTGCCCGGCAGGAGGCTCCCTGGGAGCGCGTAATGCGTTCGGAAGAACGTGCCCTGGAGGAGGCCCAACCTGGGCAGGATGGTCTTTTGCAGGATGCCATCAGCTTGGTGCGGGAGACAGGAAGCGCCTCAGCCTCCCTGCTCCAGAGACGTCTGCGCATCGGTCATCCACGCGCAGCCCGCCTGATGAAAGAGATGGAAGAGATGGGTGTCATTGGCCCTCCCGAGGCGGCCGGGCGCACGCGCAGAGTGGTTATCGGGGGCGAAGACTGAAAAGTGGAGTGTGGGGTGATACAGAGCTTTGCCCTAGCCACGCGGCTTGCTCCCCGATGAGTTCTAGGACGAGGTCGGCGCAGCCAAGGGCTGCAGAGCTGCCTCAGCCTCGGCCAGTAGGTCTTCGACAGAGAAGGGCTTGAGAAGGAAACTGCTCGCCCCAAGCGCGATGAGCCGGTTCCGTTCGTGATCCGCATCGGCCACGTGAGCCGACATCGCGACAATGGGAATGGTCTGCGTCACTGCATCCCGCTTCAAATGACTCAGCGTCTCATAGCCATTCATCCCGGGCAGCCACAAGTCCAGCAAGATGAGATCAGGTCGATGGCGCCGAGCCAAGGTCAAGGCCTCGTAGCCATCGGCAGCCACCAGAGGCGTGAAGCCAATTTGGCGCATCGTTGAGGAGAGCAAACCAAGCGTATCCGGATCATCTTCGACGATGAGTACCCGCCCCTGCCAAGCTAGAGCTTTCTCGACACTGTGAAGCAGTGTCTCGCCATCGACCGGCTTTGTCAGATAATCCTCGATCTTCAAGTCCCAAGCAGTCCCGTCATCCTGCGCAATTGACTGCACGATCACTGGGATATCTGCTGTGGTGGGAAGCTGGCGCAGAGCGCGGAGCACATCCAGCCCGTCCATCTCCTCCATATCGGGAAGGATCAAGTCCAACAGTATGAGATCAGGCTGGTGCTCTTCAACCCACGGCACGACCGACCTTCCACGCGACAACACAAAGACCAAATAGCCCTCGCGCTCCAAATGCATCTTGACGAGTTTGGACACGTCTGGATCATCGTCCACGATCAATACCCTTCGCGCCCGAGCGACCAGACGCTCTCCCGAGCGTCCCGATTCAGTCTCAACCTCATCTTCCTGGCCCACCATCGGCAATATGAACGTAAAGGTGCTGCCCTTCCCAGGTTCGCTCTTGACCCACACCCGTCCACCGTGCATCTCCACAAACATCTTGGTAATTGAGAGGCCCAGGCCTGTTCCGGCAGCCTCTTGGACCAGAGGATCGTCGGCACGGTAGAAGCGCTCAAAGATTCGCCCCAGATCTTCCGGGGCGATTCCGATCCCCGAGTCCGTCACGTCCACCCGTACCGCCCCCTCCACAGGATATGCCCGCACCTCTAGGCTCCCACCCACTGGCGTATAGCGAATCGCATTGCCCACCAGATTGGTCAACACCTGGTTGAGACGATCCCGATCCCCCATTAACTCCGGCAATCCCCCTGCCACCTCGTAGGAGAGGGTAAGGTCCTTCGACTGGGCCGGTACGGCCATTGAGTTGACCACATCAGCAACCACTTCACCGATCTGTAGAGGCCGCGGCTCGAAGCGCACGCGACCCGTCTCTACCCTTGAGATGTCCAGCAGATCGTTGATCAGAGCAGTCAGCCGGTCCGCGTTGTTCCTGATTATGCCTACAAACTTTTGCTGTGTCTCGTTGATCGAACCAACAGCCCCGGCGTGTAGCAAGTCCGCGTACCCTTTGATCGCCGTCATGGGCGTGCGCAACTCGTGAGATACGTTGGAGACGAATTCGCTCTTGGTTCGATCCGCCTCCACCTCCCTAGTGATATCCCGAAGTACGGTCACCACCCCAAGAAAATCACCCCGCTCGGTCCGCACTGGCGAGAGATGGGCGTGGATAACGCGTCTGCCAATCTCCAACATCATCTTGAATGCTTTGTGCAGTTCCATTGTGGAAGCGGCCAGCAGTGTTTCCATAGCAGCGCTCGCTTCCTTTTGGCCCTGGGCGCCAAAGACCGAGAAGAGTGTCTGTGCGTCGTGACCGATCAACTCGTCTACGGACAATCCCAGGATACGCTCCGCCGCTGGATTGACCATAATGGTCTTGCCTTCATTGCTGTTCATGACAACACCATCGGCAATAGAGGCAAGGATCGACTGGTTCCTGCTGCTCTGCTCCTGCTGGTGCCGCAGCATCTGGCCCAGTTCGTGAGCTTGATGCGTAATGAGATGATACACCTCAGCATTACTGATCGCAGTAGCCACCTGGCTAAGGACGGAGTGAAACAGGCCCGCCTGAACCAGGTCAAATGCATCGAGGCGAGGACTGGCAACGGTCAAGAGTCCTATGAATGCACCATTGGCGACTAGAGGAGCGGCAATCAGGGAGCGCGCGTGGGGGGTGACCATCATCTCCACCCACGTCGCTGGCGGCTCTGCCTCAAGATCCTTCAACACCAGTTCGTGATCTGCCTGACCCAGGCGCCAGTCCGAGGGGAGCGCTGCCAACGGGACTTGGACACCGGTCCCATCATCCCACTGAACCGTGGCCTTTGGCGTCAAGATCCCGACCGCACTGTCTACCAGGAAAACTGCCCCCATTTCAGCACCGATGGCTTCCATCAGCGCCAAAAGGGTCTTGTGGAGCATCCGGTCGAGATCCAGATTCACGCCCAGCTCCTGGGTGATTTCCTGGATAGTCTCCAGTTGAGACTTTTCGTGGCTCAGGCGCTCTACCTCGCCCGCAAAGTAGTGAGCCAGAGCGGTATCCAGACTCCCGAGACGAGCGTTGCCCTGCCACAGTCGATCCTCAGGCAGCAGCTCTCGGATCGTGTCAGACAGCCCTTGAGCAAGCGCCAGCAGCTCAGGAGGCGTGCTTCCGTGCTCCTGCACCTCCCTGTCGGCCCACATCCGAACTTGTTCCTTCAAGGCCCCTATCTGTTCTTCCAGTAAACAATCAAAAAGAACGCCCCAACGGGAGAGATTGCCTTCCGGGGTTACGGAAGCATATGCTGGCAAGTCTTGCACCCTGCTCAGCCACCGCTCCTCAACGATCACTCTATGTTGGCACAGCCAATCACCGAAATCCCAACTCATCGCTGCAAATCCTCGGCATTGATCGCCTGCATACACCAAACCGATGTATGCACTGATGCCAGCGTTATTGTACCCCAACGCCTGGCAGAACAGGTTACAGCTCGGTTACGATGGAGTTAATGCAAAGACACCATCTGGCACAAGAACCCGACAAGTAACCCGCGCCTGTTCTCCCTCGATAAACACTTGTACCTGCAAATCCTCCAGCGCGCGCCGCTTATCCTCAAAAGTCGCGTTTTGCAGGCCCGTTATCACATCCTCGCTAAACGTTGCCAGCATCGCCGCGATTTGCTCATCGCTCAATGCGCCCGCTTCAATCTCTGCGATAAGGGTATTCCGCTCCCCACACAGCGCAGCGTGCAGCGTGTTCACGTCGTCTATTTGTTTCTTGAGTATACCACCAACCACGCCTTGAGGCGAATCTGCCAGAGCATGCGCCAGTTTTGTCGCCTCAGTCTCGGCCTGGGTGATTAACCCCTCTACCATCGCCAGCCGCTCCCGTTTGGGTTGCAGGGCTTCAAGTTCCCGTTGTTGTGCCTCTATGAGCAGTTGGCGGAA
>CAYUIS010000057.1:0-29637 GCA_964444825.1 uncultured Anaerolineales bacterium
TCGCCGATCCCCTCGATGCGGTGGCCGCCAAAGCCATTCAACATCAGCGTGGGGCATTGGAGCGCCTCGCTGGCAGCCACCTTGCTGGTGGGAAAGATCTCTTTCATGTAATCGCCGCAACCGATGGTGCCCGCCGAACCGGTGGTCAGCGCCACGCCCCGATAGGCGTCACGCGGGCCCATCTCCAGCCGCAGCACCTCCTCCATCGCTCGGCCCGTGACGTCATAGTGCCACAGGTGGTTGCCAAACTCGTCAAACTGATTAAAGATCACAATGTCTTCCCGGGTCTCTCGCAGCTCCCAGCACTTGTCAAAGATCTCTTTGACGTTGCTTTCACACCCCGGCGTAGCGATGACCTCGCCAGATACCGTGGCCAGCCACTCGAAGCGCTCGCGGCTCATCTCCTCGGGCAGGATGGCGATCGACTCACAGCCCAGCAGGGTCGCGTCGTACGCCCCACCCCGGCAGTAGTTGCCCGTGGAGGGCCAGACCGCCTTCTGATAGGTCGGGTCAAACTGGCCGGTGACCAGGCGCGGCACCAGGCATCCAAAGGTAGCGCCGACCTTGTGCGCACCGGTGGGAAACCACTTGCCCACCAGGCAGATGATGCGGGCCGGCACGCCGGTGAGGGTCGGCGGGAGTTCCACGTAATTGACCCCGTTGAACCCTCCCCCGTGGGCTGTAGGCTCGTTCTTCCACGTGATACGAAACAGGTTCAACGAGTTCACGTCCCACAGTCCGACGTCCTTGAGACGTGCCTTGACGCCATCAGGGATCAGCGTGGGATCCTTCATCTGCGCAAAAGTGGGGATGATGATGTTTCGTTCCCGCGCTCTCTGCACGGTCCGCTCAAGTTGCTCTTTGTGAATGGTCAAGTCTATCATTGTTCTCCTCCTGGAAATGAGATATTGTGTGTTGGGTGTCAGGTGTTAGTGATCAGGGATCAGGGATTTGGGATCAGGGGGCAAGGGCTCGGAGTTGATGATGGGGGGCTCGGCGTTGTAGGGAATGGGCTCGTCGTGAATGGCCTTGTGTCCATATTCTGTGTGGCCCTGCCGCTGACGGCGGATGAAGGTGATATAGCCGTTTAGGGAGCGTTGTGCCTCCGCCTCGATGGCGTGAGCCGATTCATGTTGCTCTGTGGTGATGTACCTGATCCGTTCGGCAGCGGTAAAGGCGCTGCGAGTCTCGCTTAGAGAACCACGGGCGATGTAGAAGAAGCGCAACTTGTCAAGATAATGATACCGCCCATATCCCTCAGCCATATTCAGGACAGCGCTCAGGGCAGCCCGGCGCAATTGGGAAGCCAAGTTGTATTTCTCATAATCAGGCAGAGCAGCGGCCACTTTGTAGGCGGCCTCCAGCAATTGAAGCGCCAACTGATAACACCTCAGCCCCTCCACGCTCTTGGCTCGCTCAACCTCGTGGCCACTCTCACCCATCAGTTAACCAACCCTTCAAGCTCCATTATCCCTACCAAATCGCCGGTCCCCAATACCTGACACTTGGTCCCTGGTCCCCGATCCCTGATTCCTAATACCCGATTCCTATCCCGCCCCCGCCAATGCCGCCATCGCCTCAAATGCCTTGTACACCACCGGCATGTCATCCCCGACCCACTCGACGGTGCGACCATCCGCCCGCCGGCTGGCGGGCACGAGTGATGCCTTATCAGCATAGAGGGCGTTCTGGAAAGTGACGCTCACCGTGATGGGCGAGGTCAGGGCCAGAGGCGCGATGTCGAGCTTTAGGGCCCGTGCAGCGGCCTGGTGGATACGCTCGTGCGCTACCTCCGGGTGCAGGCATTGGGCCGCGGTGCGTGTCACGCCGTCCTTGACCGCCACCGTCTCGATCTCACCAAGCAGCGCCCGCGCCTCCTGTGTGACAGCCCGATCCCCCGTCACCAAGACCACCGGTACATTGTAACCGCCTGCCAGCGCGGCATTAAGCCCTGTCTCCCCGACGAGCTGGCCGTTGAGCCGCACGTCAGCTACGCTACGGCTGCTCCAGGTGTGCGCCAGTATCGCCGCCGCCGTGCCAGCCGCCGCGTGGTAGCCCACCAAGAATACAGCGTCCACCTCAGGGCCGATGCCCTGCATCATGCCGAAGGGTTTGGGGCTGCCCGAGATCAGCTCCGCCGCCGGGTTGAGCTCCTCGATCAGGATGTTCCCCATCCCGCCGTGGCTATCGTTGACGACGATGCGGGTCGCTCCACCAGCCAGCGCGCCCTCGATGGCGGCGTTCGCCTCGGCCGTCATCAGCTTCCGAAATCGCTCGTACTCCTTGTGGGTGTTGGAGACGTGATCCCAGGTCACCACACCGGAGATGCCCTCCATGTCCACGGAAATCAGTACATTCATCCGAGTTCTCCTCCTACGATTTCCTCACACGTACCCGCTCGCCGTCCTCGGGCACGAAAACATCCAGATCGGTGCCCGCACACGCCTCATCTGCCAGTACGTCGGGATGCTCGCCGATCTCGGAGCCAAGGTGCACCAACGCCAGGCGCGGGCAGGCGGCCTGGCGCGCCATCTCACCGGCCTGTTGGGCCGTGCTGTGAAAATACTCGGATATATCGACGTCAGGCTGCAACACCGCGCTAAAGTTGGACTCGTGGATCAGCAGGTCGCAATCCCGGGCCAGATCAACGGTGGCTGCATTGGGAACCGTGTCGGTGACAAAGGCGAGCGATGGCCCATCCGTCAGGTCCCACCGCGCAGCCAGCGTGGGCACGTTTTCCGGATGGGGAACCACGACGGTACGCAGAGCAACGCCTTCCGCGAGCTCCGTCTCGTCCGGCCCCTGCTCCGACAGTTCGTGCCAATGCAGGTTGAGAACCTCGTCGTCAAAGCCAGCGTAGGCCAGCGCCAAAAGGCCCCGCAGCGCCGTCGCAGTGGAAGTCCCGGCATAGATGTGGAGCGGAGGTGGCGCCGGAAGACGGTTGAGCGCGAATATCGGAAAGCCCAGCGAGTGATCCCCGTGAGAATGGGAGACAAAGAGACGCTCGATCTCTGCCGCTCTTACTCCCACTCGCGCCAACTGCTGCATGATCGTCGGCCCAACTTCGACCAGCAGACGAAAGCTGACCGTCTCTACCAGCAGCGCCAGATTGCCCCGCCGTCCTGCTGAGAAGGCACTTCCGGTCCCAAGGAATGTGAGTTCAACCACTATGGTCTCACCGAATTGATCGTCTCGTTAAGACACGCCGATTCACGCGTCCACGAGCCTACGAGCTTTCGATTCTACAGCCCTGCGTCTAAGCACCGAGAACCCCCTTGACGGCGTCCAGGGTCGGTTCCACGATCGGCGGCTGCGTCCTCACCGCCTTCATCGCACTGGCGACGTCCTTCAAGCCGGAACCTGTGGATAGCACGACGATACGATCGTCGGAGTTTACCAGCCCTTGCTCAACCGCCTTGACCAAGCCGGCGTGAGCGGCGGCGGCGGCGGGCTCGGCAAAGACCCCACAACCCTGAGCCAGGGCAGGGATAGCGGCCAGTATCTCTGCGTCACTCACGCGAATGTATGCCCCATCCGTCTCGCGCACCGCCCGCAGCGCCTTGATCCGGTCGCGGGGCAGCCCGGCGACGATGCTGTCGGCGATCGAGTGGGCCTCCACGGGCTCCATCTCCCAGCCCTCCAGCCCGCGCTCCCACGCATCCACCAGGGGCGATGACCCCGTCGCCTGCACGCCTATGATGCGCGGCATATGGTCGATCCAACCCAGCGCCATCAAGTCGCGCAATCCCTTGTGGATGCCTCCGATAATACAACCATCGCCAACGGGGACCAGGATAACGTCCGGGGCTTGCCAGTTCATCTGCTCGCAGATTTCGTACGCCGCCGTCTTTTTTCCCTCGCTCATGTACGGATTGTAGGCAGTGTTGCGATTATACCAGCCAAAGGCCCGTGCTGCTTCCAGGCACAACTCAAACGCCTGGTCGTAGGTGCCGTCCACCAACAGCACGGTCGAACCGTAGGCCAGCAGTTGCGCAATCTTGGCCTGGGGAGCCGTCTTGGGCACAAAGATGACATTCGGCTGGTTCACCGCCGCGCACAAGCCAGATAGCGCCGCAGCGGCGTTGCCGGTGCTGGCGGTCGTCACCACGTCGTAGCCCATCTCGCGGGTCTTGACCACGGCGATGGCCGAAGCCCGATCCTTGAAAGAGGCCGTGGGCTGGCGGCTGTCGTCCTTGACCCACAGTTGACTCAAGCCCAACTCGGCGGCCAGGCGTGAGGCCGAATACAAGGGTGTCCAACCGACACTCGACAGCACGGTGCCAGTCGCCAGGCTTCGAGTCGTCTCCGGGTCCACCGGTAAGAGCGGCAGATAGCGCCAGATGGACCCGGTTGGGTCATTGGCTAGTTGGGCAGGGTTGACCCGCTGGGCGATGAGGTCATAGTCGTAGACGACATCGAGGATACCGTCATCTCCATGATGGGGGCAGACGTATTCGGCTTGGTCAATGCCGTACTCAGCGCCACAGATGGTGCATTTAAGACCAAAAACCTGATCCATTGTCCACTATTCTCCCTCGTTGTCTGTGTCAGTGTCTCGGGCCTTGCGAGCGGATCGCTGAACCACCAATGCCCCCCCGATCTACACTCCCCGCTGGCCGCGGATGTAGGGTATCCCCAACGCCGCCGGCGTGCCCAGACGTTTGCGCAGCGCCTCGCGGGAGCCGATCACCAGCACCACGATGGTAAAGGCGTAAGGGATCATTTTGAGGAAGAATCCCCAGTACGGATTGTAGTAGAACGGGTTGTCCCAGAATAAGAGTGTGGTGGGGGCCTGCAGATCCAGAATCAAACGTCTCAGCGCGCCGAAGGCATAAGAGCCGGCCGCCGCCCGCAGCGGGTCCCATTGAGCAAAAATGGTCAGGCCGATGGCGATCCATCCCTGTCCGGAGGTCGTCATGTGGCTGAACCAACCGGGCGAGATCGCCAGGCTGATGGTAGCGCCGCTCAGTCCGGCCAGCACGCCGCCGACGAAAGTGTACAGATAGCGCGTCCTGTAGACGTTGACCCCCATCGTGTCGGCCGCGGCCGGGTACTCACCCACCGCCCGCAAGTGCATGCCCGGCCGGGTGCGGTTGATATAGTACCAGGCGGCCGGAGCCAGCAGGTAGCCCACGTAGACCATGATGCTCTGATCGGTGAACAGCACGTCGCCCAGGAAGGGGATGGACGAGAGAACAGGGATGGTCCATTGGGGCAGCAGCGAGACGGCGCCCGCTTTGCTCAACCCCTCGCCAAACACCAGGCTGAGGCCGGTGCCCAAAAAGGTCAACGAAAGGCCGCTGACCACCTGATCCGCCTGAAGATGGATGCAGACGTAGGCGTGGATCAGCGAGAGCAGTCCCGCCGCTATCATCGCCACCAGCAACCCCAGCCACGGGTTCCCATAGTTGACGGCTGCGCTAAAGGCAGACATCGCGCCGATAAGCATCATCCCTTCCAGCCCTAGATTCAAGATTCCAGAACGCTCGGCAAACACCTCGCCGATGGTAGCAAAGAGGAGCACCGTCCCACTGGCGATCCCTGCTTGCAGAATAATCGTCCAATTCATAATCAATCCTCCTACGCGCGGACAATCCGTACCCGGTTGCGCAACAAGAACTCGCTGGCGATGAGCACAAAGAGGATAATACCCTGAATGAGCATAGAGATATCGGATCGCCCAATCTCGCGCCCGGCCAGGAGCAACGCGCCGAAAAAGACAGAGACGACGATGACAAGGAGAGGATTGAGCTTGGATAGCCAAGCGATGATGATGCCCGTAAAGCCATAGCCGGGAGAGATGGCCCCCTGCAGGCGGCGGACCACGCCGCCGATCTGGGCCATACCGGCCAGCCCAGCCAATGCTCCGGAGAGCATCAGCACCAATACCGTATTGCGGGCGATATTGATGCCGGCGTAGCGGGCCGCTTTGGGGTTGTCACCGGCCAGCCTAATCTCATATCCCCACTTGCTGCGGTAGAGGATGAACCAGACGATGACGGCCGCTATCGGCCCAAAGATCAATCCCAGATGCAACGTCAGACCCCCAAAAGCAGGAATCTCCCTGGCATAGTCGGCCAATCGGGGGAGCCAGGCTGTCCTGGGGAACCGGGGACTCATCTGAAAACCACCCTCGCTCCACACGCCAAAGATGAAAAAGTTGTTCCACTCGATGGCGATATAGTTCATCATCAAGGTAGTGATGATCTCGTTGACGTTGAACTTGGCCTTGAGATAGCCAGGAAGAAAGCCCCACAACGCGCCCCCGATCAGCCCGGCGACCATCATCACCGGGATAAAAATCCAGCCCGGTGTCTCAGCCGGCAGCACGGGGGCCAGTACAATGGTGCTGGCGGCAAACGCGCCAATGAAGAACTGGCCCTCGGTCCCAATGTTCCACAACCTCATACTAAAGGCCACCGAACAGGCCAGTCCCACCAGGATCAGCGGGGTGGCCTGAACCAGAACGTCAGAGATGCCGCCCCAACTGCCGAACAGTACTTGTGCAATGCTGGCATAAGCTCTGAACGGGTGGGCGACTCCGGCCAGACGGAGCGCGACGGCTCCCAGGAAGAGACCGAGGACGACGGCTCCCACAGACACAACGGCGGGCAGCCAGCGAGGGACCCCCAACCGAGGCTCGACTTGGATTTTGAAAGGTAAGATGAACCGCGGATCTGTGCCAGATTGTTCAGTCATCGGTCGTCCTCCCTTTCTGCCCGGCCATCATCAAGCCGATGGTCTCCTGATCTGGCTCTTCATGTATCCCCATAATCTCCCCTTCGTAGATCACGGCTATGCGGTCGCTGAGGGAGAAAAGCTCCTCCAGTTCCTCCGAGATCAACAGGATAGCCGCGCCCGCCTGTCGTTGCTCCAGAAGCAAGCGGCGCACCCATTCGATAGCACCCACGTCCAGCCCGCGGGTGGGCTGGACGGCCAAGATCACGCTCGGCTGGCCCGAGATCTCCCGCGCCAGGATGACGCGCTGCAAGTTGCCCCCGGAGAGCAGCCGAGCCTGGGTGTCAATGGAGGGGGCCATAATTTCGTAATCGTCCTTTAGGCTCTGAGCGCGTTGGCGGGCAATGCGCTCGTCAATGGCCCACCCTCTGGCGATGGGCGGGCGGCAGTAGGTTTTCATGATCAGGTTGTCGGTGACGCTCAAGTTGGGGGATGAGCCTACGCCGGTGCGATCCATAGGGATGTGGGCCACGCTGGCGTCAATGGCGGCTTTGGGCGGCTGATTGCTGACACACTGCCTGCACACGGTCACTTTCCCCGATGTGCACGCACGCAGCCCGCTGATCACCTCTGCCAGTTCCGATTGCCCGTTGCCAGCCACCCCTGCTATCCCCAGAATTTCGCCGGAACGGATCTGGAACGACACCCCTTTGAGCGCGGGAAGCCCCTTGTCGCTCTCCGCGCTGACGTTCTCGACGGAGAGGAACACCTCGCCGGGTTCGCGCGGCTCTTTGGTCACGGTGAACAGGACCTTGCGTCCGACCATCAGTTCGGCCAGCTCTGCCTGGTTGGTTGACCGGGTCTCCAAAGGCTCGGCCGCCATGCGCCCCTTGCGCAGCACGGTGATGCGGTCGGAGATGGTCATCACCTCGTGCAACTTGTGGCTGATAAAGACGATGGATTTACCCTCGTCTGTCATCGAGCGCAGCGTCACGAAGAGTTCGTCCACCTCCTGCGGGGCCAGGACGGCGGTTGGCTCATCCATAATGAGCACGTCCACGCCCCGGTAGAGCATCTTGAGAATTTCCACCCGCTGCTGCTCACCGACCGAGAGTTGCCAGATTTTGGCTTCCGGGGCTACTTTGAGGCCAAACTGCTCCTCCAATGCGGCGATCTCTTTGTGACGTTGAGGCAGTTGCATCAGGAAGCGGGGCTTGTCTAGCCCCAGGAGAACGTTCTCCGTGACCGTCAGCGAGGGGACCAGCATAAAGTGTTGGTGTACCATGCCAATGCCGCGCGCGATGGCATCACGCGGGGAGCGAAAGGAGACGGGTTGTTCGTGAACGCGGATGGTTCCTTCTTCCTGCCGGTAGAGTCCCGCCAAGACGTTCATCAGCGTGCTCTTGCCCGCCCCATTCTCTCCCAACAGGGCGTGGATCTCGCCTGGGCGCAGATCAAAATCCACCCGGTCATTGGCAAGTACGCCGGGAAAACGTTTGACAATCCCCTTCATCTCGACTGCGTTGACCATATAAGGCTCCTTAAGAGGAATTGGAGATTTACGGATTCGAGATTCTCTTGGACACAAGCAGATCACGAGTTTCGGAACCAGGACGCAGATTAACGCCGATATTTGCGCCCTTTTCCACGAAAACCTGCATGAATCTGTGTTCCAAAAGAATAGGCCAGATTTGCCAGACTCGGCAGATACAGATTTCGGACGTCAGAGGTCTCGGAAGGTGATATTGGCAGCAAAATCGCTTTGACTATGCCCATTTTTCGCCGGCAAAGGCGCTCTTGGAAGACCCCCGAGGTCTTGTCGTCGTAGCGTTTTAGATCTACCGAGACTCAGAGACTTGCAGATAGTCTCAAGTGTGGCCAAGCACATAATTCAGGACTAGGTCGATACTTGACCCGTCAATCTTGAATCTTCCCTGCCTATAGAACCAGAGCCTTGCGAAGGCTTTCTCGAACACCTTCGCAAGGCTCATTCGTTGACCAGGTTTTATTCAGGCAGTTCGGCGGTGATGCCTTCAGCCCACCACTTCATGCAGTATTCGCACCCCAGCCCATATTCAGGGAATGCGTCCAAGTCAACCTGTTCCAGCGCTTTGCCCTCCGGGACGATCAAGTTGCCCTGATTGTCGTTGATGGGACCGGAGAAAACATCAAAGCGGGTGAACTCGCCGGCCAATGTTTGCGCCATCAGGTCCCGTACTTCCTGAATGACCTCAGGGGGCAACTCGGCCACACCGGACGTGAGTTCCTCGCCCTCCATAAAGCCATACAGACCCAGGCCACCGGTATCGGCGTCAAAGTATTCCCAACCCGGCGTGTAGGTGCCGTCAATGACGCCCTGGGCGATTTCGGCATAGATCGGACCCCAGACCCAGTAGGGGGCGGTCAGGCAGGCATCCACCTTGCAGGAGCCGTACCAGTCGTAGGTCACGCCCCACTTGCCCTTTTCCTGGGCCACATCGGCCACGGCCGGCGTGTCGGCCCCGGTGAAGACGACCTGCGCCCCGGCGTCAAAGAGCGATGCAGCCGCATCTTTCTCAATGATCGGGTCATGCCAGGTGTTGATCCAGCGCACGTCCATCGTACATTCGGGGCAGGTCTTTCTCATGCCCAATGCGATGGCATTGCCCAGCCGGATCTCTTCAGGGATGGGGAAAGTGGCCATATAGCCCAACTTTGGGTTGCCGTCCATCTTGGCGCGCGCTCCGGCCAGCATCCCGGCCAGGTACTTCATGTTTTCCATAGCGCCCATCAGGTTGCCAAAGTTCTCCGTGTTGGACTTGATGCCGGTGAGGTGGATGTACATGATGTCGGGGAACTCGCCGGCCACGATCTCCATAGGATCCATAAAGCCAAAGGACGTACCAAAGATCAGGTCAAATCCCTTGCGCGAGAGGCTGCGAAAGACCTGCTCTGATTCGGAGCCTTCGGGCACGTTTTCGATGTAGGCTGTGTGGACATTGGGAACATTCTCCTCAACGTACTCCAGCCCTTCGTAGTGAGCCTGGCTCCAGCCTCCGTCATCGTGGGGGCCGATGAGCACCATGGCCACGTTGAATTTGCCCTCTTCGATTGCGGGGATGGCAAAGCCACCCTCGATGGTTTCTTCCGACGCCGGACCGCAGGCGCTCAACATCAGGGTCAGGATGATCGGAACGACCAAAAGCCATCTTACTTTTGTGGACATTTTTCTTTTCCTCCAAGGTGATCTAGTGGATAAACGGTCAATACTCAAGGTTCAGATTGTGAGTGCCTATTCTCGGGGTTTCACCTCCTCTCACGCCTTACATCTTACGCCACATTAAACTACTGCCCAAAACTATGAGCAGACAATCCAGGTGCCAGTTTTCCCATCCAGCGCGTTTGCGATGTTGGGCGGGTCGGTGATAAGGGCCTTGCCGTCCGGATATGCCTCCAGGAAAGAGAGCACCGCCTCGATCTTGGGTCCCATACTGCCAGGCTTGAAATGGCCCTCGGCCGCATATTCGCGGGCTTCCTCAGCCGTCATCTCGTCCAGCCATTGCTGGTTCGGCTCGTTAAAGTGGATGGCCACTTGAGATACGGCGGTGGAGATGAGGAACAGGTCCACTTTGAGCTCCTGCGCCAGCAGACTGGTCGCCCGGTCCTTGTCAATCACTGCTCGCGTCCCGACCAGGTTCCCATTCTCGTCCTCGATCACCGGGATGCCGCCGCCGCCGACAGCGATGACGATAAACCCCTCATCCACCAGGGTGCGGATGGCCTCCAATTCCACGATCCTGAGCGGGATAGGGGACGCAATGACGCGTCGCCAACCCCGTCCTGCGTCCTCAACCACACGCCAGCCGTCGTCCTCGAACTTGCTCGCATCCTCCTGTGTGGTAAAGCCGCCTATTCCCTTGCTAGGGTTCTGGAAACCGGGGTCGTCCCGATCCACCAATACCTGCGTTACAACGGTGACAATCGGCCGGTCGATCCCACGTCGTTTGAACTCGTTGCCCAGTGCCTGGGCGATCATGTAGCCGATCGAGCCCTGGGTATCTGCGCCGATCAGATCAAGCGGCGTAGCGTGCACCTCGTGCGCGGCCAGCTCATTCCGGCGCAGGATAAAACCCACCTGCGGGCCGTTCCCGTGGGTGATGACCAGATTCCACCCGCGCTCAATCATATCGGCGACGTGCTTGCAGGTCTCTTGTACAGCGTTCCACTGGAACTCGACGCCCTCGTGTTCCTTGTCTAAAATGAGCGAGTTCCCGCCAATAGCGATGACGGCGGTCTTGCGATTCTTGTCCATATGTCTCCTTCTATCAATTCGGGACTCGTAGATTCGTAGATTCGGGAATCTCCGAGTTTACGAATCTACCAGTCGGCGAACTTGCCAACTAACAAACGGCTACAACTACAGATTGCCCATCGTCAGGGCCATCACCGCCTTCTGCACGTGCAACCGGTTTTCGGCGATGTCATAGATGGCAGAGCGAGGGCCGGAGGCCACCTCGTCGCTCACCTCGCTCCCCCGGTCTACCGGCATCGGATGCGTAAAGATCCCATTGTCCGTCTGGGCCATACGCTCCGCCGTCGCCGTCCATCCCTGGTAGGCCATCGCCTTCTCGATCTCGGCCTGCTTTTGGAGCACGCCATCCTGGTACGCCGCCGCCGAGACCCAGTTGCGGGAATAGACGACGTGCGCGCCCTGATAGCCACTGTCGGCGTCGTGGACCACCTCAAAGTCATTGCCATTGGCGGCACAGTTCTGCTTTGTCCAATCGATCACCTCCGGGTCCAGGTCATATCCCTCCGGATGGGCAACCGTGACGTGCATGCCCAGGCGAGAGGCGATGAGCAGCGCGGCCTGCACCGAGCACCACGAACGGGCCAGCGCGCCCGAGCCCCACGTGAGCAGGAACTTTTTTTCCCGCAGCCCCTCATAGTCCGGGCGCCCGGGACCCTCGCCGGTCCACTCCGCCCACCCCATCACGTCGGCCAACGCCTGGCACGGATGAAACCGGTCGTCCGCCATATTGATGATGGGCACGCTTGACCACTTGGCGTACTCCAACAGCATCTCATCCCCTGCGCCATAGTAGGGGACCTTGTCCTCCAGAATGCGGATCCCGATACCGGCAACGTAACGGGCCATCACCTGGGCGGCGTCCTCGATCGTCTCACCGGCCTGCTTCTCCGTCTTGAAGCGACCCGCCGAGGGTGTCATAAACTGGGCGTGACCGCCCAGCTCGGTGGCCGCCGCCTCGAAGGACAACCGCGTCCGCACCGAGGGATTGTAAAAGAACATCAGGAACGTCTGGTGTTCCAGCACCCTGGTCCACCGGTCGGAGAAGCGATCCCGCTTCATCTTGGCGGCCAGATCCAACGCCGCCATCAACTCCTCGACCGACCAGTCCTGGGTGCAGATAAAATCACGTCCGTATAGGTCCATTGAAAGTCTCCTTACCCTCCCCCCTACCGCATCACTAACGACATCACAGCCTTCTGCACGTGCAGCCGGTTCTCAGCCTCATCAAACGCGGCGGAGCGCCAGCCGGACTCGGGATCGGTGTTGTCGATGACCTCGTCGTCCACTTCCCAATTCCGGTCCGCAGGTAGGCAGTGCATATAGATGGCGTTCGGATCGGCCAGTTCCATATACTCGCGGGTCGCCTTCCAATCCTTGTAGCTGTCAAATATCTTTTGCGTCTTTGCCTCGTCGTCCTCGCCCACGGGCGGCTTGAAGAACGGCGTCGCAGCCCACGCCTTGGGGTAGAGTACGTGTGCCCCTTCGGCCGCTCCCATAAAGTCGTCGGTCACCTCAAAGCTAGCCCCGTTCATCTCTGCGTACTTTTCGCACGCCGCGATGACCTCCGGGTCCAGTGCCATCTCTGGCGGACAGGCCAGCACCGTATCGCAGCCCATCATGCTCGCGCCGATGATGGCGCTCTGTGGCACGGCCCGCGGCTTGTGAACGCTGGGTGAATAGGCCCAGGACATGACGAACTTGGTGCCCTTAAAGGTCCCGAACTTTTCCTTGACGGTCAGTACATCGGCCAGGGCCTGGAAGGGGTGGTACTTGTCACACTCCATGTTGAGCACGGGAATATCGGCCCAGTAGGCAAAGTTGCGGATCAGGTCGTTGGCCCCGCCATAGACCCAGTCCACGGGGTCGCCGTAGCAGCGGATGGCGATAGCGTTCCCCATACGGGCCAGCACCCGCGCCACGTCCGAGACCCGCTCTGTCGAGTAGGCCACCTCTTTGCCGGGCAGAGCCGGGGTATAGATCTTGCTCGGATCCAGGAAGTGAGCGTGGCCGCCCAACTGGGTCATCCCGGCCTCGAACGAGTTGCGGGTCCGCAGCGACTGGTTGTAGAACACCATAAACAGCGTCTTGGCCCGCAGGATGTGGTCGTGGAACTCGCCCAGCGCGTACCGGCGTTTCAGGTCCAGCGCCACGTCCAGGATGGTCTCGACTTCCTCCTTGCTCCATTCGAGCAAAGTGATAAAGTCACGTCCTCGGAATGTCTCGGTCTTCATATGTGAACTTACCTCCTCAAAAAGAAATTATGGGTACCGATCTGGATACTACCTCAACGACGCACAACGTGGAAACGGAACAGATCAGGCAAAAAGTAGTTGTAGGAGAACCCGATGGGCACGTTGTCGTCGGTGAACAACGTTTCGGTCATCAGCAGCAAGGCCTGGCCCGGCGCCACCTCCAACTGCTCCGCCAGCAGCGCGTCCGCGTTGGTCGCCGTGATCTGAGCCAGCGCTTCGTGCACCTGGATCCCCTGACCATTGGTCGCCAGCAGGTCGAGGACTGAGCCGCTGAAGGACACGTCCAGGCGGTCTGCTGGCAGGAGGGACGCCGGGCTGTAGTCGACGAGATAAGCGGCCGGCCTGCGCTTGACGACGATGGTTCGTCGCACGCAGGTGAGCGATATCCCTGGCGCGACGTTCAGCCGCGCCGCCAGCTCTTCGGTGGCCGGCTTTTGTTCCACGCTCAGACCCCGCATCCGCGTCGTGATCCCCTGCCGGGTGGCCAGCCCCAGCACGCTCTCGAGACGTTCCAGCCCGCTCTCCAAAAAGCTCTCTTGTTCGGCTGCGACAAAGGTGCCCACCCCGTGCCGGCGCACGACGAGACCTTCCTGCTCCAGGTGGAGCAGCGCCTCCCGCAAGGTGGGGCGAGACACCCCTAGCTCGGCGGCCAGGTCAACTTCAGAGGGCAGTTGCTCGCCGGGCTGATAGATCCCGTCCGCGATCAGATTGAGCAGGTGCTCCTGCACCTGCAGATGTAGTGGCGTTCTGTTGAGCTTGAGTCGGGGATGCATTATACCATCAGTTGTTTGATGTCTTACGTCTGACCTCTATTATACACCAATCCGCCCCCTCTGTCAATCGGTTGCGCGACTTGACAACTCTACCCCTTCTCCGGTATCATACACCCACGATGAAAACCGAACATCGCCAACCCACCCTGCCCGATCTCGACCCCTACGCCGGGCGCTGGGTCGCCCTCGTGCGCGGGCGGGTGACCGGCGTCGGGTGGACGGCTCAAGAGGCCCGCCGCGCTGCCAAGCGGAACCGTGCCAAGGACGAGCCTTGCCTGGTCTTTGTGCCGCTCGTAGAGGTTGACGACATAGAGCCACAGGAACGAGAACCGATCGATGACGACCCTCCATCTGCCTGACGGCCCCTGGGAGGCCGTTCACCGGATAGCTCACCAGCTCGGCCGGCGAGTCTGGGTGGTGGGTGGTGCTGTCCGTGATGGCCTCCTCGGCCGGCCCGTGCACGACTGGGACTTTGCCGTCGACCGTGACGCCCTCCGGCTGGCACGGGCTGTGGCCGATACCCTCGATGGGGCCTATTTCCCCCTGGACGAGGAGCGCGGCACCGGTCGTGTTGTCCTGACGGAGGCGGATGGCGCTCGCCTTGAGCTCGATTTCGCCCTGCTGCGGGGCGCCGATCTGGAGGCCGATCTATTCGCCCGCGACTTTTCCATCAACGCCCTGGCTCTCGACGATGGGGGTAACCTGGTCGATCCGACCGGCGGCCAGGCCGACCTAGCGGCCGGCCGCATCTGCGTCACGCACGCGGGCGCCTTCCGGGACGATCCGGTGCGCCTGCTGCGCGCCGTGCGTATGGAGGCCGAGCTGAGCACAACGACCGAGACGGCCCACATCGACCCCCAGACCGGGACGTGGATGCAGCGGGACGTAGCCCTGTTGGCCCTCTCCTCCCCCGAGCGGGTGCGGGACGAGTTTGTGCGCCTGCTCGCCCTTCCCGGTGCCGCTCGCCACCTGCAGCGCCTGGACGAGTTCGGCCTGCTCGTGCATACAGTGCCTGAGATGGAATCCCTCAAGGGTGTCGCCCAGTCACCACCCCATCGCTTTGACGTGTGGCAGCATACACTCTTGATCGTTGATACGCTCGAGGGTGTGCTCTCCGCCGTGATGGGAAAGGGTGAACCCGAGGGAAAACCGAACCGGGCCGCCGATCCCCCCACCCTCGCTGGCGCACCCCGCGCCGCCTGGGGCGATATCGCCCGCACGCTGGGCCAGTTCGCCCCCGACGTGCGCGCCCACTTTGGCGTAGAGGTCACCACCGGGCGCGATCGCGCCCTGTTGCTCAAGCTGGCCGCCCTGCTACACGACGTCGGAAAACCCGCGACCCAGTCCCAGGACGAGGATGGCTGCTTTCACTTTTACAACCACGAACCGGTGGGCGCTCAGATCGCCGCCGCCCGGCTGCAGGAGCTGCGCTTTAGCCGGGACGAGATCGAGCGTATGCGCGTCCTCGTCGGGCAGCATCTCCGTCCCGCCCACCTGGCCCGCGCCGAGCGGGTCACCCGCCGCGCCATCTACCGCTACTTTCGCGCCACCGGCTGTGCCGGTGTGGATGTCGTGCTCCTCTCCCTGGCCGACCACCTGGCCACCTGGGGGCCCAACCTCCAGGAGGAGCGCTGGACCCGACGGCTGGAGGTCGCGCAGACGCTGCTCACCCACTGTTTCGAGCACTATGAGGAGACGGTCAACCCACCGCCGCTGCTCAGCGGCAACGACCTGATGACTGCCCTGGCGCTGGAATCCGGCCCCCGGATCGGCCGTCTGCTGGAGACCATACGCGAGGCCCAGGCCGCCGGCGAGATCAGCACCCGCGAGGAGGCGCTGAACCTGGCCAGACGCCTGGTCAGGTCTAGGTAGCCACCCACCACCGAGACTTGACAGACTGCGTAGGGCCATGCTAATATAGACATTGGCAACACGATCCTGGCTTCTCGCGCCCCACATTCCATCTCGCGCCAACGAAGGGAAACAGAATTCTAGATGAAGAAACGATTAGCAGCCAATAGCCAATGACACATCACCGCCCACGGACGACCACAAAGACCTGCCTCTCCGTTCTGCTCTCACTCATCCTTGTGGCCCTTTTTCCTACTGCGTCACATTCATCCCAGTTCCCCGATCCCCAATACCCGATACCGACTACCCAATCGCGAGACTGGTGGACTAGTGCGCAACAGGACATCCGCCAGCACGAATACCACATCACCTGGCAGCCATCTCCTCTCTTCCCTGGCGACTCCCCAGGCTACCAGGCCCCTAACCGGGAGCAGAACCTGCGCATCGGCTTTGGTCCCGACGCCATTCGTTTCGTGCCACGTACCAGAGTGGGTTCACCCTGGACACTTGGCCTGGCCTTAACGGGCTCCGAACAAGGCGGAGCCGGGTCCTCCGCGGGCACGCCAAGCCTATCGATCCACGAGAACCACGCCACCTACCTTCGTGGTCCGATAACCGAACGATACACTAACCAGGAGACTGGTCTGGAGCAAGAGCTACAGATTCTCAATCCCGAATACCCGTTAACCCGCTCTTTATCTCCCATCGCTCTTGAACTTGGCCTTAGTGGCAACCTCGTCCCCCATCTCGCCGATGGCTATTCGACGAGCCTGGAACAAGGCAGTCAAGCCATCCAGTTTAGACCTGCCGACTCTACCCCAGTCCTACAGTACACCCTTCTAGACGTCAGAGATGCCATCGACCGCCAACTCTCCGCCCGAATCGAGCCTATTCCCGCTCACGACGTACCACAAACAATACGCATCACGATAGATGACGCTTATGCCACCTATCCCATCATCCTCCGCGGCCTTTTCTTCTCCCTCCAACCAGGTGTCGGATCTCCCAGTGGGATGTTGTCCCAGTCCGGATTCAGTCAAGCCTGGACCGGTGAGAGCGACCAGGACGATGCCCGTCTCGGCTATGCCCTATCCACCGCCGGCGATGTCAACGGCGATGGTTACGGCGACCTCGTCGTCGGTGTCCCCTGGTACGACGGGGGGGAGATAGATGAAGGAGCAGCCTTTGTCTACTACGGTGGGCCGGATGGTCTCGCCCCAGGCTCGGCAGACTGGATCACCGAGAGCAATCAAGTGGAGGCACATTTCGGCCACGCCGTATCGCTAGCCGGGGACGTAAACGGAGACGGATACGCCGACATCATTGTTGGCGCACCCGACTATGATAACAAGGGTGCGGTCTTTGTCCACTACGGGAGCCCAACTGGACTGACAAGCTCGGCTGACTGGATGGTGGTGGGCGACCAGGAGAACGCACGGTTCGGGTCCTCCGTCTCTACGGCCGGTGACTTGGACGGCGATGGCTACACTGACATCATCGTGGGCGCCCGTGACTATGACGGCGATCAGACCGACGAGGGCGCCGCCTTTGTCTACCACGGCAGCCCAACCGGGCTCACAACAGGCTCAGCGAACTGGACAGCAGTGGGCGGTCAAGCTTCCGCTCACCTGGGTGTCGCTGTAAGCACTGCCGGGGACGTCAACGGCGATGGATACGCTGACATTTTCATCGGCGCCCCGGGGTACGACAGCATCACCGGTACGACCACACTGACGGACGCCGGGCGAGCCTATGTCTACCTCGGGAGTCTGACAGGGCTTGTCACGAGCACCATAGGTTGGATGGCTGGAGGCGAACAGGCGGGATCGCAGTTTGGCACCGCCGTCTCCACTGCCGGTGATGCCAACGGCGACGGTCGGGCCGACATTCTCATCGGCGCGCCAGGGTACGACGTCAGCGGCACGGCTATTTTCACCGACGTAGGACGGGTCTATGCCTACTACGGCCATTCAACCACAGGTGAGGGTGCCCCATTCGCAGACTCACCCAACTGGGTCGCAACCGGCGATCAGGCCAATGCCCACTTTGGCGCAGCCGTCTCCATCGCAGGAGACCTGAACAGCGATGGTTACGCGGATATTGTTGTCGGCGCCCCCGACTATGATGACGCCCAGCCCAACGAAGGAGCCGCTTTTGTCTATCAGGGGGGGGCAACTGGCCTATCTCCCGGGCCAGCCTGGAGCACCCATCCTACAGATCAGGAGAACGCCCACTTTGGCACGGCGGTCTCCACCGTCGGGGACGTGAACGGCGATGGTCACGGCGACATAGCCATCGGAGCGACTGGCTACGACCACGAACACACCGATGAGGGCGGCGCTTTTGTCTATCACGGCAGTCCAGGCGGCCTGGCCACCAGCCCATCGTGGAGCAGTACGGGTGGGCACGGCGGGGCGCTCTTCGGCTGGTCTGTAGCCACCGCCGGTGACGTGAATGGCGACGGTTACGCCGACATCATCGTCGGCGCCCCACATTACGATCGTGGTCAGACAGAAGAGGGAGCGGCGTTTCTATACGCTGGCGGGCCGGCCGGCCCTTCGACCGGCCCAGCCTGGATTGGAGAAGGCGATCAGGCATGGGCATGGTTCGGTCATGCCGTCGCCGGCGCTGGCGACGTGAATGGCGACGGCTATGCCGACATCATCATCGGCGCGCCTCGTTACGACGGTGAGCAGATCGACGACGGTAAGGCATTCGTCTACCACGGCAGTGCAACAGGCCCAAGTCCAGGCGCCGCGAACTGGGCCGCCCCAGGGGAGAATCAGGGCACGGCCGTTTTGGGCGTCAGCGCCCGGTTTGGGGTCGCCGTCTCCTCGGCCGGCGACGTCAACGGAGACGGCTACGCCGACATCATCGTCGGCGCGAACGGCTACGATGCACAGGAAACGAACGAGGGGGCGGCCTTTGTCTATCACGGTGGGCCAACCGGTCTTTCTCAAGACTTTGTGTGGACCGCCCACCCCACCGATCAGGCTCATGCTAACTATGGTCGCTCCGTCTCCACCGCTGGCGACGTCAATGGAGATGGTTACAGCGATGCCATCGTCGGCGCGCCCTGGGTTGCCAGGTCCGGACTTGACGCCGAACTCGACGGCACGGCTTATGTTTACTACGGCTCGGCCACAGGTCTTGCCGCCGACGCGAACTGGACGGTCACGGAGGTCTTTACCGGCGCCGAGTTCGGTACCGCTGTCTCGACGGCTGGCGACGTCAACGGTGACGGCTACAGTGACGTCATCGTCGGTGCATACAAGTACACCGAAATCCTTGGCGTCACACCCTGGCGTGAAGGTGGGGCCTTTGTCTACCACGGCAGCGCGACAGGGCTGAATGAGGGCCCGGCCGATTGGCTGGCCAAGAGCGGGAAAAAGCAGGCCAGGTTTGGCATCTCTGTCTCCTGCGCCGGTGACGTCAACGGGGACGGATACGGGGACGTGATTGTCGGCGCATCAAGCTATGACACAGGACTAACCCACGAAGGGGCCGCTTTCGTTTACCACGGCAGCCCCGCTGGGCTCGCCGAGGGTCCGGCGGACTGGATCACCACGGGCAATCAGGAGAGAGCGGCCTTGGGGTTCGCCGTCTCTACCGCTGGCGACGTGAATGGCGACGGTTACGGAGACATCGTCGTCGGTGCACCGACGTACAACGCTAGTGGAACGGACGAAGGGGCAGCTTTTGTCTTTCTGGGAAACGGTGGAGCAGGAGCCACCCTCATCCCCAACCAACTGCGCAGCGACAGCCTCACTCCCATCGCTCCTCTGGGAAGCTCTGACCACGCCAGCCAGGTGCGCCTACACCTGATCGGCCGATCTCCCCTGGGACGAGAAAGTGTGGCTTTGCAGTGGCAACTTGCCCCCCTGGGCATACCCTTTACCGCGACGGTCAGCGGCAGCGGTACGATTTCCGGCACCAGTGCCGCCTGGAGTGACGTTCTAACCACCAGCGTCGTCCTAAGCCAGACGGTGGGCGGGCTTGCAGAAGGCGCCGTCTACCATTGGCGCGTGCGCACTCTCTACCCCACTGGCAATCGGCTCGGTCAGGTGGCCAGTCGCTGGTTGTATCTGCCCTGGAATGGCCCACAAGAATCTGACTTTCGTACGCCGCATCCCCTGACGTTCGATATCACCAACGCTGCGTATCTCCCTCTGATTCTGCTGGAATGCGACTTGCCCGTAATCAAGCCGTAACCCAACCGCAATCGGGACCATTTCGGACTGTGGTATAATACGCACACTGGAGCGTATCACGGTATGTCAGTCGCCATCACCCGTCGCAAACTACTCAAACTGATCGCAGCAACCACTGCCGTTTCAGCGCTCTCGCCGGTGTTCCACGCCCGCGCCCGCTACCCTCTCCCACCGGAACCGGACGGCGATGACAAAACGGACAGCGCCTATTTCGACTACTGGCACCTCATGGGCCGGGCGATCCACACGGTCACGTTCTACGGCCAACCGTCTACCTCGGCTGAGCGGATAGGCACGCGCCAACGCGACCAGTCTGTCTTTATCCTGGGAGAGGTGCGAGCGCCCTACAGCGCTCACAACGACCTTTGGTACAAGACGCTCCAGGGCTACGTACACTCCGCTTGGGTCCTCCCGATGCGCGTCTATCCCCTCCAGCCATTCATCTCCGACGTCGGCGAGTGGGGTTTCTGGGGTGAGGTTTGCCAGGTCTTTGCTGAGGCGTACGCTCAACCGAACGCTCAGTCCAGACGGGTCTATCGTTTTTATGGCGGCAACGTCCTGCACGTTGTGGAGGGGTTCAAGGACGATCACGGGGCCGGCTGGTACAAGGTCTATGACGAGTTTCCGCCCACCAATCCATCCCACCAGTGGTTACTGGCGCGGGATGTGCGGCGAATCCCTCGCAAGGAGATGGCCCCGATCCACCCTTTCGCAGGAGAGAAACGTATCGAGGTAGATATCGCCCAACAGCGTCTGACCTGTTACGAGGGAACCCAGCTCGTGTTCAGCGCGCCTGTGGCGACCGGGATGCCTGGCGCGACCGCTACACCTCTAGGGGAGAAAGGCGTGATTCTCAAGCAACCCTCACGCCACATGTGCAACTATCCTTACCCAGGAGGACCGGAGCCTTTGGGGGATCTCTTTGATCTGCCTGGCATCCCGTGGAACACCTTCTTCGATCTCAGCGGTACGGCCATTCATGGCACGTACTGGCACAACGACTTTGGCATACAGCGCAGTCACGGGTGCGTCAACGTGTCACAGGAGGTGGCCCGCTGGATCTACCGCTGGGCCTACCCGGTCGGCGGCTTTGAGGACGATTTCGTTCAGGGCGACTGGCGGGTCGGTACGCCGATTATCATCTTCTAGCTCTGCTAGCCACCATCTTCAGCGAGGACAAACGTCTCCCTTACCTGTCGCAGGAGCTGCGGAATGCTCCCACTGTCGATCGCCCGCATCCGGAGAACGTACAACCACCGATCGGGTCCCTGCACCACTATCGCCTCGGCTGAACCGCCGTCCACACCCGACCAATCTTCGAGAAAGAGAAATGCCGTGTGCCCTTGCCATTCCGTCTCCTCCACACTCAGCACATCGGGCGGCCTATCCGGATCGTGTGTTGCTTCCAGCATCACCAACGCGTTGTTGAGCAACAGGGCTTCAGCCGGACCGGGAGCCCACCACAGTCCTATCTCGCCATCACCATAGCGCCACACACGAGCTCCCGCCCACTGATCTCCCTCCGCCACCACCTCCCAAAAGTTTAGCGGCACACGCACGTTTGCGCCGGGAGGCAGAACATTGACCAGATCACGGAAAGCGATCGGCTCCGGCAGAAAAACCAGATTTCGTTCCCCCGTAACCTCCAACGGCGAGCGCACGATTACGAACAACCGCCACAGGCCCTCCGGCGGCTCAAGCGGGAACTGTATCGGTTCCTCTGCGGCGTAGCGGTTTCCGCCCAGTGGCGCTAGGTCCATTGACCAGCGATACTGCGCCGGTCCGATCACTATAGCACGAACGCTCGATGTCACCCGGACACCGGGTGGAGGCAGCAGTTTCACCTCAAGGGATACGGGTTCCAAAGCGGATACCCGCTCAGGCCAGATAATCGTCAACTCCTGCGGGGGAATTGGGGTAGCCGTCGGCGTTGGTGACGGGGTCAGCGTGGGCAACGGAGTCGGCGTAGGCGATGGGATCACCGTGGGGGTGGCAGTGAGAGCAAAAGTAGGCGTCAAAGCCGGCATGGAAGGGGCACAGCCAACTAACAGAGCCAGCAAGAGACCGATTGCCAGATGTAGGCGATTTGGAGGCAGAGATTTACGCAGCATAGTCATATAATAACACAGGACTAGCGCGAGAACAACACCAAGCAGGTCTGTTTGAGATCTCTCACCCCTCGCTTCGCTTACCAGGGGTGAAATAGACTGTCTCTCTGTAGGGCTTGACCTGCTCTCCAATCTGGTCTTTTAGAATATTGCCCGACACGTGCATTATCGTATCGTTAAAGTCAGGGTCCTTTGCCATTCCGGCTAGACAGGGATAGTGATGATGCAACAGCCCTGCTGTCTGTTCTGCTTCGTCTGCCGAGACACCTACGAGGCCATCGGCTACGTGGCGGGCACATCCGCACACAGCGTCCCGAATTACCTCGACGTCGGTGACGGTGCGCGTCTCCGGATCCACGGTGATAGAAAACTCGGGTTGGCCAAAGTGGCGGGCAAACTCGGCGATCAGCGAATTCTCGTATTCCACCCGGTGGCGGCGGACGTTATAGTGGGTCTCTGTCAGCGAGCACAGCGGCTTGGGAGTGACACAGACCACGCCGATATCTGCCAGCCAGCCCCGCAGTTGCCGGGCCAACCCCCGGGGCAGCCACTCCTCGCGATCCACCGGGGCGATAACCGCTTGCGCACCCGTCATCCTGGCAGCCTCCCAGACCAACTCGGCCACTCCCCGATGCTCGCCAAAGGCCAGGATCAGGTCGGCCGGCGCAAGGGAGTCGGGCATATAGTCCTCCGGATAGTCAATCACCGGCGGCAGGACCGCTGGCGTCTGCCATACCTCCATTTGCCAGTCATCCGGAGCGTGGGCGCGGATGTTGTCGACGTGTCGCCGACCGTACTCTCCCGTGATGATCGCCAGAATGCGCATATCACTCATCCTTCCATACGTGACTCTACTCGCCCTCATCCTCCAGGCGTCGCTCCCCCTCCAACGCACGGATCGCGGTTACGTCCTGGGTTGCTTCCAGCGGACCCTGATACTCTCCCCGCTCGTCGCGCACGGCAAAGTAGCGAATGTGGACACAGGTTCTCTCCTCTCAGACTGCGTGGGCGGTCACGACCAGGTTGGGACTGTGATCTGACTCAAATAGCGCGCCCTGCATATCCCCCCAACACGTGACACTGTGAAAGCCGGCAGCTTCAAGCGCCGCCGTCAATCCCCGTCGCCCTAGGGGCCACAGCCGCGTGGAGGCGACCTTCTGACTCCACGCGCCCTCCCCTTCCCTCTGCAGCGTCACCATATTAAAGGTCAACACCCCGCCAGCCTCATCGCTGCCGAAATCGTAGAAACGCACAAAGATCCACTCGGATTCTCCCTCTTGATACGACTGCGGTTCCATCCAGCGCTGCTGGTTGGCCAAGACGGCGTCAAAGTTGCGATTCTGAATCAGAAGCAAGCCCTCTGGCCGCAGGCAGGCCGCGAAATCGACCAGCGCCGCTGCCAGGTCACGGGGAGTCAACAGGTGGGGCAGCGAGTTGCCCAGGCAGACCACTGCGTCAAAAGTCCCCAGCTCCATTCCGCCCAGCTCTCCAAAACCCGCCACCTCGAAGCACACGTCCATTCGCGCGGCCGCCGCATTGGCTCGCGCCCGCTCGATCATCCCCACGCTCAAGTCGGTTCCCACCACTTTGTATCCTCGCTCGGCCAGCGCGATGGCGTGTTTTCCGGTGCCGCAAGCGGCGTCCAGCACACGGCGTGTCTTCACCGATGCCAACTGCCGCTCGACAAAGGGCAGTTCCGCCGCCAGCCGGCCTTGCCAGTCCACAAAGTGATCATAGTCCGAGCTCAGATCATCGTACATTAAACCACCAACAGCGCCATATCGCGGGCAAAGAGTCCCAGCCGATCGCCGGCCTCCACGGGTGCATCCAGCCCACGATCACAGGCGCCCGCCTCTTGGTATCTCAGCCACGGCGCCATCGAGTTCCGCGTGGTGAGAATCGCCCCATTCAGGAATATGTGATAGACCTCGGCAGGTGAGATGCCCAACCGTTCCAGCACTGTCTCGACCGTCTCCTCCGGCTGGGGCTCCAGCCGCACCACGCTCTCGCGATCGCGCCGCGAGTCGGGCGCATAGCGACGCAAGCTGCCGTATAGGTGTATTTCCACGCCTATTCTCCTTTACCCGTGAATCAGCGTGGGCAGGCAGCGGGTGCAAACCCACAGACTCTGCCCTTGATGGCGGACGGGCAAGAGGGGAACCTCATCCTCACCAGTGGTGCAGCGGAAGCACTTCTGAGTGATATAGACCGTGCCCCGCTCGTGCATCAGCGCCTCGGCTCTCTCCTCGTCAAAGTCGGGAGCCTCTCGCTCCTCAATGCTCAACGCCCCGGTGGGGCAGACGGGAATGCAGAACCCGGCCCCATCGCACAACGTCTCGTCTACCACCTTCGCCTTGCCATCCACGAGAACGATGGCTCCCTCGGCGCACGGAGTTACACACACGCCACAGCCATTGCAGAGCTCCTCGTCAATCCGCACAATCTGTCGTTGCATAGTCCCTCCTCTCACACCGCTTCCACGCTCTTGACGTGGGGGATCTGCTTTCTTGTCTTGATGTAGATCAATCGATACCTATCCGCTATCCGTTCCCCAGATTATCTCATACGCGCACGTGATCGCGCCCTGCGGGCACATAGCATCACAGATCGCACAATAGGTGCAATCGCTCCTACGAGCGATGAACGGCCCTTCCGCTCCCATCTCCACCGCACCGGTGGGACAGCGTTCGACGCAGGTGCCACATCGATTGCACAGTGTCTGGTTGATCTCAGGTAACGCCCAATCTCTCATGAAAAACGCCCGCCTTTCTACCACATAGTGTAGCAGAAAGGCGGGCGCCTGTCTACGACAAAAGTCGCATTCTCTGATTTATAGAGTCATTCTTATTGCCCCAGGACCAGGTAGAGGGCAATCACCACGGCTACTATCGCTGTCGGGCAGAGAACCACGCCCACGACCACGGCTGCGGCAATCCACAGCGTGGCGGAGGGCTTGCGCATAGAACGGGCCAGCCGTTCCACCGATGTCTCCTCCGATGTTTGCTGTGGTTCTCGTAAACTCTCGGCAATGGAAGCCAGGGCCAAGAGATCATCAAACCATTGCCGGACCTGATCAGGTTCCACGTTGGCCTTGAATTCCAAAAGGCGTCGGCTGCCATAGAGTTGGAGGGTAAACGTCCCCGGACGAAGCAAGACGTGCCTCCGCACGAAGGCTCCATCAAAGCTGACGAGTCGCCGCAGCAGATCCTGGGCCTCCGGAACGGCCAGCAACGCGCGCATCCAGTCCTCGTCCAACGGGAAAACGAGCAAGTCGTCCAGCACGGGATCGGTAAGAGACATGGGTTGACGATTGAACAGGCGGGCAAAGAAGGCGGTATCCACGTCGTCCCGGCTCATGCCAAAGCGAGTCTGGAGTGACGTGCCCACCTCCAGTTCGAGCAGCGGACCACGGGTAAAGTAAGCGCCCACCTGGCGACCTGCCAGTATGCCGTGATACTGCCGATGAAGCAGGTGATACATCTGCCCCGTCAGACCCAGTGGGGTGAAAGCTGCATCGAGCTGGCGAATGCGTCTCCAGATAACCCAGGCAGCCACGGCGCAACCCCCACCAACCGTCACCAGCAAAAACAGGACAGCCGGTACGATCAGCCACCAGATACTCGCATCCGGATTCCTGGTGACGACCGTGAGCGGGACAAAGATGAGCGCACACCACAGCGGGATCACGATGATGACGGCGATGACCCGTATGACGGAGGCCCGCAAACACCCCCTTGACAAACCCTTGGTCATTTCAGACATAACAAGCCTCCGGCAACTCGAGTCGCCGACATCCTCCCCTACTTTGATGTTGATCGTCCCCGGCTCGCTGCCACATCATCAGGCCAACCTATGGGATCTCGACGAATGGCCGCAGCCAACCCTCGAGCTCGTCGTAGACATTCCCAACCATTGAAGCACCGGTCGTGTCTTCGAGAAACTCCTCGGAATCCTGGCACTCCCGGGGCATTCCAACCAGCGTGTCGGCAGCGATCTCCTGCCCCGTTTGCGCCTCCAACAATCGAAACGTCACTTGCGTGGAATAACGAGAGAGAGTGGCTGTACCGCTCCCATCCTCAAAAGTATACTTGCATTCTTCAACCAGCGCGTTTTCCTGTTGGTCAACGCAGACCACCAACTCCAGGTCTTCCACATAACGCGCACGCCAACCGTCCGGCAGGCTGTAGGAGCTCCCGTTGAAAAAGCCGTAACCATAGTCTCCATCACTCTCCAATTCCAGAACGACGAGAGAGTGAGTGCCCGATGCTTGCGTATAGGACGGGGCACCAGACAGCGGCGTGCCTTGGCATATTGGGCCAACAAGATTTGCGTTGGCCGGTGTCTCGCCCTCTTCCGCAGCACCGTTACCGTCTCCTCCTGACGTGCAGGCCACGATCACGAAAACCATGATGCAGCACACGATCAGAACCGCGGGACCGGTGATCAGCAACACTTTTTTGTTGCGCATCTTGACCTCCTCGGTTCAAGTTTGCAGTTTATCGAAAACCCTCCTCTTGTGGGGAGCAGACAGTAGACAGGCATTCACCCCCATCTACTGTCTGCTGCGCCACTATTTGTTCCGCAATACCAGCGGCAGGTAAACATCTGTCCCCGAGCGTTCGCTGATGAGGATCTCGTGTGTCTCCACAAAGGCGCCCGCATAGTTCTCGGCCGTCACGGTGATCACATAGGTGCCAGTCAGAGCCCATTGATACGTGGCACTGCTGGTGCCCTGCCCGCTGTTCGGTTCGGGTGCCCAGTCAAAACTCGGCTGCGTCGCATCGGTCGGGTTGATCACAGCGGTAAAGACGTGCGGCGTGCGAACAGTGCCCGTGACCGGGCCGTCGATCTCCACGCCCGCCAACGGAACCCGCTCGACGACCTCGACGATGACCGAGGCGGTCGCCTCGCCGTACGCATTGCGCGCGGTAACCTGGACCGTCTTGTCCCCGTCGGCGCTCCAGTTGAAGGTGGCGGATTTCTCCAGCCCACCGCGCAGGGTCTGAGACGGCAGGTCAGTCGCCTCCCACGTGTAGGTGACGGGCAACGTCGTCGTCGGCACAGGGCTGACCAGTGCCGTGAAGCTATAGTCCTCACCCGTCCATAGCTGGCCTGTCGGGGTGATGATGGTCACGCTATCCGGCGCGGTCGGTGGCCTTTCCTTGAACAGGATGGAGTACTTGCTGCTGGTGCCGATCTCAAAGTTCTCGATGACGCCAAAGTTCCGCACGGTACTGACGGTGCGCAGACCGTGCCCTTCCGTCAACGGCGTGGTCATCACCAGGCTCCAATCACCATTGACGGTGGCCGTCGCGTAACCCAGGTGCGTCAACGCCTCCGTCGCACCGTCCCCGTCGTCCAGGTAGACGTCTACGAAACAGTACGGGCAGTCATCGTCGCTGATGCCTGTCACCTCAGTACCGCTGATGATGGTGATCAAAGCCGGGCTGAAGAGGCACAATGCCTCGGGCACAGTGGGGCCGTAGTCGATGGCCCTGTCAAAGTTGGCAAAGGTGTTGCCCCGCATCGTCAGGCCATCCAGCGACGTCTCCCCACCCCAGATGCCAAAGGCGTACCAGCCGGTGTTCACGGTGGTGGTGATCGTGTTATTCAGAATCCGGTTGTACAGGCCCGAAAGGTCCATCGCCTGCCCGCAGATCCACACATCCTGGCCGTTGGCGTCCTTACCGACAGTGTTGTTCTCGACAATGTTGTCTCGTCCATCGATGTTGACCGCAGCTGGCGGCGTGGAACTGGCCGATGGAGACAGCATGCCGGCGATCACGTTCCGTTCTGCCGTCGTCGAGCCACCGATGCGGTTCCGGTTGCCGGTGATATCCAGGCCCGCGCCCGTCCACCAGTTGTAGGTAGCATCCGGGACACAGAGGTCGCCCGGCGGGATGTCGTCGGGCAGCGTGCCATTGGCGCTCGTGCCCACATAGTTGCCCACGACGACGTTGTCGTCGCCCTGCAGGTCGATGCCGACCCCGATGCTGGTCGCGATCACGTTGTCCTGGATCAGGTTGTTGTCGCTGGTACCGTAGATAGTGGCCTTGTTTGAACGCGAGGGATTGTCCAGATCGTAATAGATCGTCTGGCCGTCGTCGTTCAGGCCGACCCAGTTATCCTGGACGATGTTGCCGTCGCCATATAGGTAGATGCCGCCCATATGCAGGGCCAGGCCGCGCACGATGTGCCCATCTTCCCCGGCGATCTGACCCAACTTCAGGTCGCTGCCGTGGAGGATGATCTTGGGGCCGTCGCTGCGCCCGCCGGGCTGCGACGTGCCACTGATGACCACCTGGCTGCCTTTCACGTTGGGCAGCGCGCCGGCAGCATCGATCGTCCAGACGTCGAGGGCGCCGTTATAGCCGTCGTCCAAAGTAGAGATGTTGAACGCGATCAGCACTGGCCGGGTCGCAACCTTGGATGCCTCGACGATGGCCCGGCGCAGCGTACACAGCCCATCGCCGGGTGGATCAAAGCCACCGGTATACGTCCCATAGCAGGTGTTGTACAAGCTGGTGTCGGGGTCTGCCGCCGTATCGACGACGAGGGTCGTGCCATAGGTGGGTGGGGGTGTCGGCGCGGGCAAGTACACCACTGGCGGCGCCGTCTGGGGCGGAACCGGCGGCGGCTCCGGCTCCGGAACGGGCGGCGTCGGATCGCCGTAGAGTGGCGAGAACCTGCTGGTCGTGCTGATCTCAAAGTTCTCGATCACGCCAAAGTTTCGCGCGGTGCTGGCGGTCCGCAACCCCTGCGTCGGGGCCAGCGTCGCGCTCAGCGACGTCGACCAGTTGCCGTCCCCGTCGGCCTGCGCTATGGCGACCGGTTCCAACGCCTCGACCAGGTCGTCCCCATCGTCCAGGAATAGCTCGACCTGGCAGAAGGGGCAGAAACTCGGGCCGCTGGGCCCGTCGTAACCGGCGCTCCAGTCGGGGCCGCTGGTGCCGCTGACGTTCACACCGTTGATATCCGTGATCTGCGCCGCGTTAAAGTAGTTCCGCGTGAGGGGCACGAGCGGGCCGAACTCGATGGCGGCGGGCACGTCCTTGAGCGTATTGCTCTTCAGCATCGTGGCGTCCAACGAGATGCCCGAGCCGAAAATGCCAAAGGCATACGAACCGCTATCCGCGATCTGGTTGTCGATGAACTGGTTGTAGCCGTTGCTGACGTAGACACCGATGCCACAGACGCCGACCTCCTCGCCATTTGCGTCCAGGCCGATGCGGTTGTTTTCGATCACGTTGTGATGCCCCGTGACCTCGACGGCGTCCGGCGCCGTGGTATCGGGGTCGAGGCTGGCGAACAGCATCCCGGCGATGACATTGTCCCGCACCTGGTTATAGCTCCCGACGACGTGCAAGCCATCCCCCGTGAACCAATTGTAGTACATCGCATCCGCGTGGCACTTGCGGTTGCGCGCCACCTCGTCCACTGTGCCATCGGCCCGGGTGCCGCTATAGTTGCCGA
>CAYUIS010000058.1:0-12157 GCA_964444825.1 uncultured Anaerolineales bacterium
TCCCGCCAGCCAGGATACGCTCAGAGTCAGTACCTCGCCACTGAGCGCCAGCCGTTCGGGGTCTATGTGATCGGGTGTGTCGGTGGGCAGGTAGTAGTCTCCTTCGGCTCCGTCCCAGATGAACTTGACCGTGGGTATTCCCGCGGAGCTGAAAAAAGCATGCCAGCCTTCGCCTGTGCTGACCCGTCGCTGCGCTCGCCGGCTCAATCCGGCGGTGCTGGCTTCGACCCGGTGCACCAGTGGCCGGTCACTCTCCTGCATGCCATGGTACACCAATCTGTAGCCTCTGCCGTTTCCAACACTGTCCAGTGCGATCACCCCCACCGTCTGGGTCAAGGGCACGGCTGGATGGCTCAGATAGTGAAAGACACCGGCACTGTTTAGCTCCTCCCCGCTCCAGGCAGCAAAGAGCACGCTACGCGCCGGGCGATAGCCTGTTGATCGCCACACCTGTGCCATCTCCAACAATGCTCCTACACCGGATGCGTTCCGGTTGGCGCCTGGGAAGTAGAGGCCATCCGGCGATTGACCGATGTGATCGTAGTGGGCACCGACGATGAGCACCTCGTCTGCCAGATCGGGATCGGTCCCGGGCATCAGGCCCAGGACGTTGGCGGTGAGGGTGGTGGTGATGGGAAGGCGCAAGAGGGTTTGCTCCACCTGCACATTCAGTGGAAGCGCGGGGGGGGCGAACGATAGGTCCCGGTATTCTATTCTCAACTGCTCCAGCAAGGCCTCAAAGGCCGCTCTGGTGATCTCGAAAACCGGGATGTTGATCTCTGACCTCAGGTCTGGGCGGACATAGCTGCTCTCGAAATCCTTAGGTTCCTTGTCGGTGACGACGATCAACCCGCCGGCGCCATAGTGCTGTAGCCGCGCGGCAAGAGCGGCGGGATCGTCCACGTCTTGCGCCAGGACTATGGCCCCGCCAAAGTTCATCCCTTCCACGTTTTCCGTGTGCACCCACACCAGCTCTCCCTGGGCAGTCCCATCTCCTGCGCTCTCCATAAAGTCCTCGCGGTAGGCAAACTCATAGGTCACCGCGCCATCGTCGTCCAGCAAGGTCAGGGCAGGCGTGTCGATGAGGTGCGTGTGCGAGATAGGCAGCCGTTGGAGGTATTCTCGCGGAATGGCGTCCAGTTCGTTGGTCACCGTCGCCTGTGACCCTGCGCTCGCCGCCGGCAGGTCGCCAAGGGGTTCCAGGCCCAGGGCGGCGAATCGGTCGGCGATATAGTCGGCGGCCAGCTCCGCCCCAGGAGTACCTGCCTCCCGCCCGCCAAATTCGGGACCAGATAGGATGGAAATGTGGCCCAGGGCGCGTTCGGGGTCAAAGCGCTGGGCCAGCGACACCAATTCTTCTCTCAACCCTTCGACGCTGGCGTGCTCCTGCCATTCAGCCACGAAGGAGCTTGGATCCACGTCCAGCCCAGTGCGCAGGGCAGTGATTGTGTTGTTGGCGATCGATTCGGCGACGAGTCGCCGCAGCCCTGGTAGGCCATACTCTTCGACAATATAGGAGACCAACGACCACGATTGAGCGTAGGCCAGCTTCATCTGGTCTTGCGGCAGGTCCTCGAAGGAGGACAGATCCTCCAAAGGCAGCTCCCGGTGGCGGCGCACCGTTTCCTGCACCATGGGCGCCCGCTGCGCAGCTCCCCAATGGGTGCCCAGGGGCCGTACCCGATCCGCCTCGAAACTGGCGATGCCCTCGAGCAGCCAGGCGACCTCCAGCCCCTGTTCAACGAGCACGCGGTGGGCCAGTTCGTGGGCCAAAAGCTCCTGGATGGCGGGCTCGCTGTATTCTTCCAGCCAGAGTTTGATGGCCTCTCCGGTTTCGCTGTGGCTGGTGCCCCAGATTGAAGCGGGTGACGAGAGCAGGCCGAGGAAGGTCGGGCCGTCTTCGTATATCTTGATCTCCACGGGCTGTCGTGGTGTCATATCCAAGTCAGCGCTCACCTGGTCGTAGGCCGCTTCCGCGAGGTCGAGGATGTGTTTTGCCCGGTCTCCATCAGGGATCTGGTGCCGGAGGGTAAAATGCTGGCTGGAAAGATCGTTCCAGTCCACGTCGGCATAGACCCAGCGCTCGCCTTTTTGCACGAAGCGTGCGTCGTAACTGAACTGTGCGGGTATCTCGCCAGAGATCACCGTATTGACCCTCAACGCGACGATTGCCTCGTCTCGTTCGGGCGACCAATCGACGAGTTTTTCGGTGATCGTGTAGCCCGAGTGCGCGGACAGATTGTTGATCCAGTGACTCTCCTCAGTACGTAGGGTGGGGTCAGCAGAGTCCACGGTGGCCAGAAAGCCGCTCCTGTCCCCCGCAAGCACCGCCTTTGCCCGCGCGGCAATGGTGGAATGGATGGCCTCCGCGTCGGTTTGCAGGGGGGCAACCCGGCTGGCACGCCAGGCGGATTCGAATTGGGATGGAGAGAGTCCCAGTGCTCGCTGGAAGGCGGTCTGTGGATCGCCGGTTTCGCCCCAGAGGGCGCACAGGGCTTGCAGACCATCGTTGCCGAATCGACTGAGGAGATACTCGGTCGCGCTCCACGCCCGAGCGCGATAGGGCCGGGCCTCTGCCTCGGACAGCTCGTCCAGCGGCGGAAAGTCCAGCAGCGGAGTAAGTACTCTGGTGGCGGCGAGTGTGGGCAGATGGAGCCTTTGTGCGTTCCCACTGTGTTGCAGCGCCAGCCCTTCACGTAGCCAGGCTCCCTCATCTGGCGGCAGGCCCATCTGATTGAGGATCAGGCTGACCGCAGCCGGGGTGATCGCTTCACCCCAGGCGATCTCGACCAGGCCAGCCGACGGAACAAGCCACCCGGTATCACGGCTTGCCGCTGGCCTGGCGATCGCCCGCATCGTGGCGGCATCTGGGTAGTAGATGAAGCGACTGGTCCTGACCGGCTCCAGTCCCAGGTCGGTGGCAAGAGAAACATACGCTTCCTGAGTGGTGGAGAGCAGTTCGTTGATCTCCACCCCCACTCCGGTGACCTGGCCGACGGTGATCACATCTTCGGCGAATGTTGCGGGTCTGTATCCGGCAAAGGTCCATACACCATCCCGCTGGACGAATCGCGCGTCATACGAGATGGATCGTCCCGTTCGCGTCGCATCGGCCCAACGGTAGGCTGTCCTGAGGGTAACCTCAGCCTCGCCGTCACCGATCTGCATCTGGCTGGGCTCGATGGTTACATCGGTGAGTTCCCGCGACCACAGGTTGTCGAACCAGGCAGCTTGGACGGTTTGGAGATTGGGATCGGTGGGATCCAGCCCCTCCAGAAACGCTTCCCGGTTCCCGGTAGCGATGCTGGCCCGCAGTCGCTCCACGGCGTGTTCCAACTCAATGTGCCCTTCTGCCAGCGCGGCCAGTGTATGGGCGGAGATGGCGCCGACCGCTTTTATTTTCTCTGGATGAAGGGTGCCAATCTCGTCATCCGGGGTGTGGTAATACGTATCGGGCCAGTAGATGAGCATAGCCGAGGGCACTCCCGCGTCAAAGAACGTGACATGGTCGCTGCGACCCATAAAGGCGACGGTGTGGGTGACGCCATAGGCTTCAGCTCCAGCCTGTAGCTGGGCGGCTACGGTTCCCTCTCCATCTATCTGGAGTATCTCGCCAGCGCCGACCATGTCCAGGTTGAGCATAGCGACCGTCTGCGTGAGCGGGAGGGTCGGGTTTTCTACGTAATGCCGGGAGCCCAACAAGCCCTGCTCCTCGCTATCCCACGCGGCGAAGAGAACGCTGCGGCTGGGGTGAAAGCCCTGCACGTGCCACAACCGGGCGATTTCCATCATAGTGGCAACGCCCGACGCGTTGTCGTTGGCCCCATTCATAATGGTCCCGTCTGGCTCGCGACCCAGGTGGTCGTAGTGGGCGCCAATGACGACGACCTCTTCCCCGTGGATGGGATCAGTGCCCGGAAGGAGGGCCAGGACGTTGCGGACCTTGGCTTCGTCTTGTTCCTCAACGGTCACGGCCAAACGCACTGTGGTGGAGAGGGGTGTGGCGGTGAAGCGGTAGCTCAATTTGTCCAGTGTGTAGTCGGTGCCGCTCAGAAGGTCGTTGGCAACATCCTCCGATATCATATAGGCGGGGATGGTCTGTGGCACCCAGGCGGTCTCGCGGTAGCCCCCACGCCGGAACTCGACATCCTCCCGCGCACGGTCCAGCAACAACACCCCACCAACCTGGTGTTCGATAGCCTGGCGATAGACCTCGGGGTTGCCGGTGTAGCGGCACAGGACGATCTTGTCGACCATGTCAAGGCCGGCATAGTCATTGTGCAGACACTCGTTCAGCCAGACGACTGGCCCTTCCCCCTCGCCTGCGCCCAGATAGCCGCCAGTGAGGGCTCGGAAATCGGTACGGTACGTATAGGTGGATGTGAGCCTTTCTCCACCGGGGGAAATGATGGTGAAAACCGGCTGCGACGTGATCTGCCCGTAGGGAGCGGTAAAGGTCTGGAAATAGGACCTGTCCACCCCAGCCGGCTCCAGGCCGTATTCGGCGAGTCGGGCCGCGATATAGTCACCGGCAGCCCATCCTCCGGGGGTGCCAGGTTGGCGTCCACCCAACTCGTCGTCGGCCAGGTAGGCCAGGTGCTCCAGTGCCTGCTCTTCATCGAACATTCGGGCAAGACGGGCGGTGTTGGTTCCAGCCACCAGTGGGCCAACGACAAGCTCCACCGGCTCCGCTTCAGTTGTTGGACGTGGGTCGTCAGGCACGGCCGTGTTCGCTGACGGCCACTCGACCTGGAGGGCCGATGATTCGACGCCTGCTTGAGGTGTGCCCGGCTGGAGCAAGTCACTTAGGCAGACCAGGATGACAATCAGGACGATCACCAGGATCAGGATCAACGAAATGAGGGTGCGCCGGCTCAAGGAGGTGAGTTTTCTGACCATTTGAGAGTTCTCAGATTGTCTTCTTTTACGCGCTACGCCTGACGTTTCGCGCTAGAAATTCGGCTCGTGCGCAGCCGTGATCAGTGTCAGGTTGACGACCTGGGCTGCCTGACTCAGGTGAACAGCATCAATGTTCTCCCAGGTGTCGTCGGCCCACGCGGGCGGTGGGTTGCCCCAGGTAGCGACCAATGTACCGGATTGCCCTCTGAATACCTGCTGATAGGGATGACGCGGCGTTCTGCCCTGGGCCACGTTCACATCGAGCCGCTCAGCGCTGGAGACGAGTAGATTGTACAGGTCATCCTGCTCACCGACCTGATGGACCACCATCCCGTCACCGGTTTCACTTCCCATCTGGTCAAGGTGGATCACCGCGGCGATGTTGTAACGGTGGATAAAGCCGCTGGGGATATCGTGAAAGTAGTGAGCTCCCGAGTAGGGCAACTCGCCGCCGGCCCAGGCGGCAAAGAGCACGGAACGCCTGGGCTGGAATTCTTGTTCCTGCCATAGTCGAGCGATCTCTAGCATTGCCGCCACGCCCGACGCATTCCCATTTGCTCCAGGATAGAGCGTGCCATCGGGTGCGATGCCCAACCCGTCATAGTGGCAGGAAACAATGACCATTTCCCGCGCCAGGTTGGCATCCGAACCATCGATCAACCATATGATATTGTAGTGAGTGACTGTTTCTGGTGGTTCGAGCTGGAGCCTCATACGCACCCGGGTGTCCAGTTCGTGGATGATCCAGGCCGGCCCAGTCTCATTCAGCCCATCGATCAGCTCTTGAATTGATCCAGATTCGATTCCGCCTTGGGCCAGGATTGTGTTGGCGGTAGCGGAGCTGATGCGGAATATTGGCAGGGATGGGCGTTCCAGGTAGTCGTCCGAAAGGATCTGATCACGCGGCGTCACGTCGTTGGAGACAAAAAGCACGCCTTCTGCACGCCGGATGAGTGCCTCGGTGGCAAAGTCCTGCGGTGCATTGTCAGCAGAGATCATCACAATGCGCCCTCTCAGGTCCAAGCCCTTGAAGCGGGCATACGTCGCCTCAGGAGAACCTTGGTCCGACCTTTCTGATGGCGGGAATAGGATCAGGACGACGGGGGCCTCCGCCTGACCACTGCCACCGTGGCGCTCGATCGATTCACCATAGTCGGCCAGGCGGGTGAAAGTGATAAGCGTTTCGCCCTGCGTGTCCACCAGGGCCAGCTCCGGCGGCTCCGCCGGGCGAGTCATAGTGACCTGTACCTCCTTGAGCCAGCCACCGGGAGGGGCATCCAGGCCATAGCCCTCAAGTTCCTCTATGATGTACTCCGCTGCTTGGCGTGCCTCCGGGCTGCCGACTCCGCGTCCATTCATTTCGGGGCCACTGAGGAATCTGACGTGACGCATCAGGTCATCCTTGCTGACTTGCTGGGCCAGGTGCCGGTAGGAAGGGGCAGGCCCCAGGGTGAGGATAACATAGATGCTGGCACCAGTGATGAGTGCGACCGGGACGATCACGCGCCAACTGAGCAACAGTGCGGTGTTGAATATGCCTCGGTCGATCAGCCGCCGCAGCCCCTCGCCCAGCAGGTTAAAGCCAGTGACCGAGACGAAAAAAGCGATGGCTGGAAAAATGACCATCCAAGGGTATGAGCGGGCCCATTGGCGCGACCCGGCCATCATCGCGCCCCACTCTGGAAGCGCAAAGTACTGTCTCTGGGAATAGTCGCCTACCGGGATAGCGGTACCGCCGCCGATGTAAACCCCAACAAACCCCAATTCCCCCAAGATCATCAGCACCGCCCCCATCTCCAGCAATGTGATGACGATCAGTGCGGGCAGGACGTTGGGCAACACGTGGCGAATTGCCAGTTCCAGAGAGTTGAGCCCAATGACCCGTCCGCTGTCTAGGTAGGGTTCCTTCTTGATCCGGATGAATTCTGCGCGCACGTACTGGGCGATCTCGCCCCAGCCTATGGCACACAGGGCGACGATAAAGACCGGGAGCCCGCGCCGGATGTCCAGTGCGAATATGATGATCATGGCTACCAACAGCATAGGCAGCGAGATCAACATCTGCATCGTTCCCATCACGACTTGATCCGCCGTCTGGCCCTCGTTCCAGCCGGCCAGTCCGCCCAGCACAAGCCCAAGTGCCAGACGGGCCATTGTGATAAAGGCCGCGGCTACCAGCGTGTTGCGAGTGCCATAGAGCAGCATACTGAACGTGTCTCGGCCCAACTCGTCCGTGCCCATCGGGTGCTCGGGCGACGGTGGGAAGGGTGGGGCACGCAGGACGCCGTCCACATACTCCAGCGAGTGGCGACCATGCAGATAGGGGTTCTGTGGGGCCAGCAGTGGTCCGAACAGGATGCCGGTGAAAAGGACCAGCACAATCAGCCCGCCAAGCAGTAAGGGCACGTTAAAGACCACGTGGCGTAGGTGGGTGCGCCGCCTGGGCATTTGCCCCTCCGCCCTCTCCAGAGGGGTACGCGAGGATTGGCGTAGCCTGGAGAGGTCAGCCCGCGGGTTCAGGAGATGGGCAAATACTTTTCCCCATCTCATCGTTCATCTCCGTTCGACTCGACGCCCAAGCGCGGGTCAATGAAGCGGTAGGCCAGGTCTGCCAGCAGGTTGATCACCAGGAAGGTCACGCCTATGCTCAGGGCAAGGACTGCGGTTGCTTGGACCTCTCCCTGTTGGATAGCGGTGAGCGTTGTGACACCCAGACCGGGCCAGTTAAAGAATATCTCGACCACCGGTAGGCTGCCCAGCGCAAAGCGGAGCGAGACGATCACAGCGGTGAGAATGCTGACGCCGGCGTTGCGCAGCATGTGCTTCCAAAAGACACTTCGCTGACCCAGTCCTTTTGCGCGGGCGGTGCGGACAAAGTCCCGGCTCACGATCTCTGAGATTGAGACAAATGTGACGCGGGTGATATGCGCCAAGGGACGGGCAGCCAGCACCAGCGCCGGAGGGACGATGTGTGGCATCAAGCTCTTGCGGTACCCACCGATGCCGTAGATGGGAAAGAGCCCGGTGCCGGTGTGCTGGTAGAACTTGATGTCAGCTATCTGTAACAGCAGGGCGAGAAAGAAACTGGGGATAGAGATGCCGACGATCGTCAGGGTGAGCGTGGGGAGAGCCAGAACAGAATGACGGCGGGCAGCGGCCAGCCCACCTGCCGTGACGCCGATTATGGTTGCTAGTGCAATAGAGACCCCCAATAGCGAAGCACTTCTGACAAAGGCGTCGCCCAGTAACTCTGTCATGGGCACCCAGGATCGTTGGGTGATATCTTGGGAGATGTGGCCAAGATCACCGTGAAAGGTGTCCTCCAGAATACTGAACGTCTCTGCGAGGGCTGGTTCGATCAGAGTCGAGACACTGTGTGGCTCGCCCGTGGAAGTTGAATTGAAGCTGAGACGCATACCAAGCACGCAAAAGTAGACGATGGCCAGGCCCACGGCGGCGATAAAAAGCAGGCGGCGCAGCACATAGATGACAAAGCCGGGTATTCGTGGGCGGTCAGAGGTGGGCGTATGGGGAGGCTCGACCACTCTCAACTCTCGTTCGGGTCTGAGAGACTGGAACTTGCCGTAGGTGAGGGATCTCCACAGCCACTCCAACGGACCGAATCGGTATCGCGCTAACCACCATTTGCTCGAGCTGATCTGGGTACGATAGATGACAAGCGTCAGGATAATCGTGATGGCCGGGCCCAACGAGCCGTACAACCCCAGGCCGTATCCATAAAAGATGAGCGTGCAGACGATGGAATGGGTGAGGTAATTGGATAGCGCCATACGTCCCACCGGGGCCAGATGGGCCAGTCGGTTTCGCCACGCCTGTCTCTGGTAGAGCAGGACGATGGCTGAGATATAGCACAGGCACAGAGCGGGCCCGCCGATAGTCCGGGCGCCTCTAGTAGCGAGGTCGTAGTATCGGACAGGGACGATATCCGGCGAATCCGCCACGGCTACGAATATGAGGTTGAGGATTATGCCAACAATCAGCCCGGACCACATCATCCACCGGAAGAGGGAAAGATGCTGGGGGATATTGTGGAGGATTCTGTGCTTTCCGACGTACAGGCCGAGCAGGAACATACCAAAGATATGCGTACCCCAATAGATGACATTGGTGTAACCGTAGCGGGACGCGTTGAACCGATGTACGGTCAGCTCAAGATAGCTTCCTTCTGTGTAGACGTTGCTTTGGTACCCCTCCATCATAGCCTGACGATAGGGGGCGGTCAGATTGGCATGTGCTTCCCGGAGGGACTCGGCGGGCCCAGGCGTGCTGAGCAGAACTGGAATAAGCAGACAAATGGCCGCTGCAATGAGGATGAGCCTCCCGGAGCACTTGCGGAACAAGAGCAATGGAATGCCCAGCACAGCATACGTCACGAGAATGTCGCCGTCCCAAATGAGGATGGCGTGGACCAAACCGATGAGCAGCAGGATGAATAACCGTCGCACATAGTGTACGGCGAAACGTGCGTTCCGTTGCGCGGCCCGCTCCATCTGAATGGCCATTCCCCAGCCGAACAGGAACGAAAAAAGTGTATAGAACTTGGCTTGTGCGACAAAACTGATAAACAGCGTCACAGCGTGGTGTACGGCTTGCATCTGCCCCACAGGGATGTGGGTGAAGCCAGAGAAGCTCAGCATGTTCACGAGGAGGATTCCCAGAACTGAGAAGCCACGGAGGATGTCAACGACTTCGATGCGTCTGGTTGGTTGTACTGGCGTCATCAGCGCCGTGGGCTCTGATACATCCGGCGTCATCAAGGTCCTCCCCTGCAAGGTATGAACGCTGCGAGTAGATGCACGATGTGGTCCGTTTTGACACTGCATATCCCCCGATGCTATTCTTGAGCATCGAAGGCAGAGGTTGTCAGGCAGGGACCATGGTATATACATCCGGTGGTGATGCTTGGTTCAATGGGCGGCGTCAAGCGGTATTGTGTCTGATAGCTCTCCATCTCTGTGGTTCTCAGGGACGGGATTATAATCGCTTTTCGACCCCCGTCAAAAGTGAGTGCGCCTTAATGTGGATTGGATGCTTGTCTGGAATCGACGGGACCTGGGGTCACCTGTGACTGGGGTCAGCGCAGGCACAAGGGGGTGACCCAATCTGGGGTGGTGGACTTGCGCCTGTACAAAAAACGAGTACAATAGGGCGTGGCCGTAGTGACAGTTGGGCGGGGATTCACTTGGCGAGGATTGCTGGTTAACCAGCGGTCTCGTCACGTTGGCTGAGGGCGGCACCTCCCTGTCCCTCCTGATCAGTACCAGGTGTTCAAAAGGAGCTCCCTGCAGAGAGACTTGGTACACTGGGCCTCGTTGAGACGGGCAGAGTGGCCTTTGCTGGTGCCCTCGTTGTGTTACTTGCTCTGTGGCGTTCTCAGTGTCCTACGGTGTAGAGTCGTTGCGAGGGGGCGGATATGGACAGTCACAAGGACCTTGATGTAGGGGCATCCTTGCGTACCGTATTGCGGCGTTGGTTTCTCCCTTCATTGATCGTGACGATGTTTTTGTGGCTGGCGACGGTGTCAGCCGCAGGGGCGACCGTCGGCCCACGTATCGTCCGGTGGGATGTGGCTGGCGACGTGATGCCCCCTGTGAACGGCCTCACTTCGTCTTCTGGGCTGTTTGCAGTCGCGTGGACTCCAGTCGGGTCCGATGGTCCTGGTGTGGCCGCGCGCTCTCCTCTGGTCCCCTCCGAGTCCGATCCGGTCTATTTGCCCATTGTCATGAACAACTGGACGCCCTGCCTGGAACCGTACCGCATTCCCAACGCACACCCACGGGCGGTCACGGGTGACGGATTTCTGGATATTGTCTCTGCGAACTATGCTGAGCAGAACCAGGTCTGTCTGGGCGATGGAGAGGGCTTTGTCTGCAATCCTGTCAGCGGAGATTTGAACCGCAGCACCGGCGTGGCGATAGGGGACGTGAACGGTGATGGCTTGCTGGATGCCGTGTTTGCCAACCTTCTCCAGGCCAACCGCATCTGCCTGGCCGATGATACGGGGTTCACCTGCCAGGATGTCGACGGGGACACCGAGCAGGGCTATGACGTGGCGCTGGCGGATCTGAATGGGGATTCTTGGTTGGACGCTGTGTTTGTGAACAGTGGTCCGGACTTGGTCTGCCTGGGTGACGGTGAGGGCAGCTTTGGCTGCGCCCCCGTCAGTGATGATTCAAACGTCGGGGTTGGCGTGGCGTTGGGGGACTTGAATGGCGATGGTGTCCTGGATGTCGTCTTTGCGAACTATAACCAAGTCAACCGGGTGTGTGAGGGCGATGGTGCAGGGGGTTTTGTTTCCTGCAGCGACGTGAGCACTGCCACGGACGCGAGCAACGGCGTAGCGCTGGGCGATCTGAACGGGGATACGTTTCCGGATGCCGTTTTCGCCAACTATGGGCAACGCAATCAGGCCTGCCTGGGAGATGGCGCAGGCAACTTTGATTGCGGTGATCTCAGTCCCGACGAGCGGCTTAGTCGGGCTGTGGCGCTGGGGGACGTGAGCGGGGATGGTCTCTTGGATGCCGTCTTTGCCAACACTGGCCAGCAGAATCAAGTTTGCCTAGGGGAAGAGGGGGGCGGCTTTATCTGCCACGACGTTAACTCTGATACGAGCCAAAGTTATGATGTTGCTCTGGGGGATGTGGGCGGCGATGGTTTTCTGGATGCCGTCTTTGCCAACACGGTACAACCTAACCTTACCTGCGCGGGCGATGGCGCAGGCAACTTTGTCTGCCAGGACATTAGCCCCGACGCTGATTCTAGCTGGGGCATAGCATTGGGTGACGTAGGCACGCTCGACACAGATGGCGATGGCGTGCCGGACGGTTTGGACAATTGCCCGGCTGTCTTCAATCCTGACCAGATCGATTCCGACGGGGATGGGCAGGGGGATGCGTGCGACGCTGACGACGACGATGATGGGGTGGATGACGCGGCTGACAATTGCCCGTTGACGCCGAACCCGGATCAGACCGACACCGACGGGGATGGGCAGGGGGACGCGTGCGATAGTGACGACGACGACGATGGGGTACCTGACGAGGTGGACAACTGTCCCTTGACCCCGAATCCTGACCAGACCGACACCGATGGGGATGGTGTGGGCGATGCCTGTGAAGGTGATGCCGACGGGGATGGGATCGATGATGATGTGGACAATTGTCCGTTGACCCCGAACCCGGGTCAGACCGACACCGACGGGGATGGGCAGGGGGATGCGTGCGACGCTGACGACGAC
>CAYUIS010000058.1:12257-29048 GCA_964444825.1 uncultured Anaerolineales bacterium
GACGACGACGATGACGGGGTGGACGACGCGGGTGACAATTGCCCGTTGACGCCGAACCCGGATCAGACCGACACCGACGGGGATGGGCAGGGGGACGCGTGCGACGCTGACGACGACGATGACGGGGTGGATGACGCGGATGACAACTGCCCCCTGACGCCGAACCCGGATCAGATCGACACCGACGGGGATGGGCAGGGGGACGCGTGCGACGCTGACGACGACGACGATGGAGTGGACGACGCGGATGACAATTGCCCCTACACTTACAACCCCGATCAGACCGACACCGACGGCGACGGCATTGGCGATGCCTGTGATGTATTGATCAAGCCGGTGTGTATGACGATCCAGGACGGCACCCTCGGCGAGGTTCAAGACGCCTATATCTGGGCGAGGGCGCCCGGGTACAATGGCAACACGCCCTATCTCTTCACCGGTGTGACTGGCAGATGGGAGGAACGATCGTTGATCCGTTTCGGCCTGGACGAACTGCCAGAGGATGCGGTTGTCGAGTCGGCCACCTTTGGCATCCAGCAGATCTATTCGGGCTCTGGGGTTACGGTCAGCGTTCACTCCATCACCCGACCCTGGGATGAGGATGAGCCGACGTGGCGCACCTTTGCGGAGGAATACGATCCGCAGGAATGGGGCAGCTTTGTGAGCCGGAGGGGGTGGAGGACGGTCGACGTGACTGCGTTGGTGTCGGACTGGGTGAGTGGCACGCTGTCGAACCACGGGTTGATGTTGATCAGCGCTCCCACCTATAGGGTCGATGCATACACCAGCAGCGATTTCTACCATGTCCACAAGCGCCCCCGGCTGACGGTCTGTTACACTGTACCAGGGCAGCCTCAGGACGCCGACGGAGATGGTGTGCTGGATGGTGCTGACAATTGCCCTTACACTTACAACCCTGATCAGACCGACACCGACGGCGACGGCATTGGCGATGCCTGTGATGTATCAGTCGAGCCAATATGTATGACGGTGCAAGACGGCACCCTCGGCGAGGTTCAAGACGCCTACATCTGGGCGAGGGCGCCCGGGTACAATGGCAACACGCCCTATCTCTTCACCGGTGTGACTGGCAGATGGGAGGAACGATCGTTGATCCGTTTCGGCCTGGACGAACTGCCAGAGGATGCGGTTGTCGAGTCGGCCACCTTTGGCATCCAGCAGATCTATTCGGGCTCTGGGGTTACGGTCAGCGTTCACTCCATCACCCGACCCTGGGATGAGGATGAGCCGACGTGGCGCACCTTTGCGGAGGAATACGATCCGCAGGAATGGGGCAGCTTTGTGAGCCGGAGGGGGTGGAGGACGGTCGACGTGACTGCGTTGGTGTCGGACTGGGTGAGTGGCACGCTGTCGAACCACGGGTTGATGTTGATCAGCGCTCCCACCGATAGGTTTGATGCATACACCAGCAGTGATTTCGGCTATGTCCCCTGGCGTCCCTGGCTGAGGGTCTGTTATGCCTTGCCAGGGCAGCTTCAGGACGCCGATGGAGATGGTGTGCTGGATGGAGATGACAACTGTCCTTACACCTACAATCCTGACCAGACCGACACTGACGGCGACGGGATTGGGGATGCCTGCGACACCAAGCAGCCGTCTGACCCACCGGCGTGGATTGAAACGACACCCCCTGACCCGGGCGTCGAATTAGGATACTGACGACCTCTTTGACCTGGTTGTCTGACTTGGCTTCCAGGGCATCATAGACGTGTCCGTACCTTTGAGCCAATGGGTTCGATCCCCTTCAGACCCTGCCAGTAGCCAGACTTGACCAATAGCCGTTCCATGCTACCTGCGGGTGCGGTTTTCTCGCCCTCACCCAAGCCTCGCTCCTATTGGATCAGGCATATTTCCTGCAAAAGCGTCGAGTTTTCTAACCTAGTCTCCTGTGCTATAATGTTGTCCGGTTGTCCGGGAGGTAGCGTGCGTTCATGACTCTAGATACGATCACGATTAAGGGTATCCGCCAGGGGTTGCTCATCACCTTGGGAGACCGGGGATGGAGTGAGGAATTGCGCGATTTGGAGTCGCGTCTCAGTGCGAGTCCTTCCTTCTTTCGTGGCGGGCGCGTTGCTCTCGACGTCGGATCGCTGGAGTTGAGCTATTCCGAGATCGAGGCAGTGCATACACTCTTGACTCGCCATCGAGTCGAGTTGTGGGCATTGGTGGGCTCCAGTGCCGCTACGGAGGCCGCCGCCCAGGAGATCGGGCTGGTGATCGATCTCGGTCCTTCTGCTCCGCGTGAAAAGAAGACCGAATCGCAGGAGGACGAGGGTCCCATGACTGAGGGGATGGTGGTGCGGCGCACATTGCGGTCTGGCCAGAGCCTCCGCCATCCCGGCCACATCGTGGTCATCGGCGACGTCAATCCTGGGGCCGAGATCGTCGCGGGCGGTGACATCGTTGTGTGGGGTCGGGTGCGCGGCGTGGTGCATGCCGGGGCGCTGGGAGATGAAGGTGCTGTGATCTGCGCCCTGGATTTGTCGCCTATGCAGCTCCGCATCGCCGGCCACATTGCGCGCTCGCCAGAAGAGCGACGACGCACGGCGATTCCAGAGATGGCCTCGGTTCGGCAGGGACAACTGGTGGCCGTGCCGTGGCAAGGAACTGGGTCAGGTTGGGGCGGATAAAGGAGATCTGATGGCAGCAAGAGTCCTTACGGTTACCTCAGGCAAAGGAGGGGTGGGCAAGACTACCTTGACCGCCAACCTTGGCGTTGCGTTGGCGATGCAAGGTCAGCGGGTGGTGGTCATTGATGCCGATGTCGGCTTGCGCAACCTGGACGTGATGCTGGGACTTGAGAATCGTATCGTCTACGACCTGGTAGATGTGGTCGAGGGACGTTGCCGGCTGCGCCAGGCGATGGTGCGCGACAAGCGACTGTCGGAGCTCTATCTGCTGCCGGCTGCCCAGACCCGGGATAAAACTTCGGTTCAGCCCGATGACATGGTGCGCATCTGCGACCAATTGCGGGAGCATCATGACTACATCCTGATTGATTCCCCCGCTGGCATTGAGCAGGGTTTCCGCTACGCTATTGCTCCTTCTACTGGCATCCTCATCGTCACAAACCCGGAGGTGTCTGCTGTACGCGACGCCGATCGCGTCATTGGGATCGTTGAGGCGGAAGAAAAGGGGCCGCCGCGACTGGTCATCAACCGGCTCAGGCCCCAATTGGTCAAGCGTGGTGAGATGTTGAGCGTCGCTGATGTCGTCGAGTTGCTGGCTATCGATCTGATCGGCGTGGTACCGGAGGATCAAGCTGTGCTGTTCTCTGCAAACCGCGGGCAGCCGCTTGCATTTGCGAAGGACAGCTCACAGGCTGGTCAATCATTTCACAATATCGCCCGGCGGATTCTGGGAAAGGATGTGCCGTTTATGCCCATACGCGAACCTGGTATGCTGCAGAGGATTCTCGGAATTGTGGGCCTTGGGGAGGATGGGTAATGAAGATCCTGGGACGCCGTATAGGTCGCGGTGGTGGGGCGAGCGGTCAGGTCGCCAAGGAGCGGTTGCGCCTGGTCCTGGCCCATGATCGCACGAGTATCTCACCTGCGTTGTTAGAGATTCTCAAGGACGAGATCATTGCCGTGATCTCGCGCCACGTTGCGATTGCCGCCGATGAGGTTGACGTGTCTTTTTCTCAAAGCGCGCGCGAGTCCCGTCTGGTCGCCGATATCCCGCTCGTGTCGCGAAGCAAACGGCGCACGAGGTAGTATGTCTCCGTTCCGTGTGTGGCGACACTTTGACTACGTGCTGTTCGCTGTCACCATCCTGTTGACCGTGTATGGGGTGGTGATGATCTACAGCGCCACCCTGGGCAGCCCAGACCCCAATCTGCAAGGGATATGGCGGAGACAGGGGATGTTCGGAGCCGTTGGGGTGGGGATTATACTCCTGTTGACCATCTTTCCCCCCGACTATCAATGGTTTGGCGATTTCTGGTGGTTGGCCTATCTTCTTGCCGTCGCACTGCTGGTGCTTGTCCTCCTGTTCGGAGAGAGTGAGATTGGCCAAGTAAGCCGCTGGCTCGACCTGGGCTTTTTCCGGTTCCAACCTTCGTTCCTGGCTATGAATCTGTTGGTCATATCCGCGGGGGCGGTGCTCAGCCGGCGACACAGGAGAAGGCGGGGCCGGGCCTCTTCTCTGCTTTTCGGAGCGCCCAAGACCAGTCTATTGGCCGAGGAGGTCCCAGAGCGCCCGGGTTGGATCAACTATCTGGCCTCCGTCTTGATGACAGTGGTGTTGGTAGCTTTGGTCTTTATGCAGCCAGACATGTCCACCGCTGGCGTGCTTGCCATCATATGGCTGGCGATGCTGTTCGAGTCGGGTATGCCCATATGGTTTCTAGTGCTTACCGGGCTGTTGGGGCTGGGATCGCTGGTTCCCCTGTGGGATGTGATGGCCCGTTTTCCATATATGCGTGATCGGGTTTGGGGTTTTATCAATCCGGGGAGTGACCCCAATATCGCCTATCAGCTCAATCAGGCAGCCATCGCTATCGGATCCGGAGGGCTGTTGGGAAAAGGGCTTGCTCAGGGCACGCAGAGCCAGCTCCGCTACCTGCCAGTGCGTCACACCGATTTTATCTTTTCCGTCCTGGCGGAGGAACTTGGCTTTGCTGGCGTGATGTTGTTGTTTGCCTTGTACCTGGTTCTGTTTTACCGATTGCTGCGGATCATTGTAAACACGCAGGATGTCTATGGGCGAATGCTGGTGATTGGTGCACTGGCGATGATTCTTTTTCCCCTGATCGTCAACGTGGGCATGAATCTGGGGATGTTGCCAATCTCGGGATTGCCTCTGCCGTTCATCACGTATGGGAATTCTGCCCTGCTGGCGTCGATGATCGGTATCGGCATCGCCGAGAACGTTGCAGTGCGCCGCCGCAAGCTAGAGTTTCAGGCCGGATAGTGCAGAGTTGGCCATTATTGGGTTGAGGATCGAGGTGTGTAACTAATATGACAGAACCGTCGACGAGAGAATCGAGTGAGGACAAAGCTATCGAAGGTGGGGGCGAGTCCACGTCTTCTGACTTTATTCGTCGGGCCATTGATGAGGACCTGCGGATAGGTAGATTTGACCACGTTCATACCCGCTTCCCCCCTGAGCCTAATGGGTATCTCCACATCGGGCATGCCAAAGCGATCTCTATTACCTATGGCGTTGCCGAGGATTACGGGGGTTTGTACAACCTGCGATTTGATGATACCAATCCGGTCAAAGAAGACGTCGAATACGTGGATTCTATCCAGAAGGACATTCGATGGCTGGGATTCGACTGGGAGGATCGCCTGTTCTATGCCTCGGACTACTTTGGGCAGCTCTATGACTATGCCGTTCAGTTGATCGACAAGGGCAAGGCATATGTTTGTGACTTGAGTCCGGATCAAGTGCGGGAATATCGCGGCACCCTGACACGGCCGGGCACGAACAGCCCGTACCGCGATCGTTCCGTTGAGGAGAATCTGGATCTGTTCCGGCGCATGCGGGCTGGTGAGTTTGAGGATGGCGCACGCACGCTTCGGGCCAAAATCGACATGGCGTCGCCCAACATCAAACTGCGCGATCCGGTGATGTACCGTATCATTCATGCGACGCACCATCGTACAGGGGACGAGTGGTGCATCTATCCGATGTATGACTGGGCTCACGGTCAAAGCGACTCCATCGAGGGTATCACGCATTCCCTGTGCTCGCTCGAATATGAGGACCACCGTCCGCTGTACGATTGGTTTCTCGATCAGTTGGAGATCTATCACCCCCGGCAGATCGAATTTGCCCGGTTGAACCTCAGCTACACCGTGATGAGCAAACGCAAGCTGTTGCGGCTGGTCAATGAAGGCCACGTCGCCGGGTGGGATGACCCTCGAATGCCGACCCTATCGGCGATGCGCCGGCGCGGCTATCCGCCGGAGGCCATCCGAGTGTTCTGCGACCGGGTCGGTACCGCCAAGGCTGTCAGCACCATCGACGTCGAGTTCCTCGAGCACTGTGTGCGCGAGGATCTGAACATCCGGTGTCCACGTGTGATGGGCGTGTTGCGACCCCTGCGGGTGGTGATCGACAACTATCCCGAGGACCTCGTCGAGGAGATGGAGGCGGTGAATCATCCGCTGGATCCCAGTTTGGGCAGCCGACAAGTGCCCTTCTCCCGCGTGCTGTACATTGAGCGGGATGACTTTCGCGAGGATCCTCCCAGGAAATTCTTCCGCCTGGCCCCTGGCCGTGAAGTGCGATTGCGCTACGCCTACTTTGTCACCTGCGTGGACGTGGTCAAGGATGAGAGCGGTCAGGTGGTCGAACTACGCTGTACCTACGATCCAGACACGCGAGGTGGCTCAGCCCCTGATGGGCGAAAGGTAAAGGGGACGTTGCACTGGGTGTCGGCGTCCCACGCGGTGAAGGCAGAGGTACGGCTCTACGCTCGTCTCTTTTTGAATGAGAACCCAGATGATGTGCTGGAAGATGCGGAAGATGACCAGGACTTTACGGCCAATCTGAATCCACACTCGCTGGAGGTCTTGACAGACTCCCTCGTTGAGCCTAGCCTGGCAGGCGCTGAAGTGGGAAGCAGGTTCCAGTTTGAGCGGAAGGGGTATTTCTGCGTGGATCCCGATTCATCCCCGGGCCATCTTGTGTTCAACGAGACGGTGTCGTTGCGGGATACCTGGGCCAAGGTCCGCGAGTCTCAGAAGAAGGAGTAGAGCCAGGAAATGGGAGTGAGCCAATGACCGTTCGCGTTCGATTTGCCCCCAGTCCCACCGGCAAGCTGCACGTCGGCAGTGTGCGGACGGTGGTCTTTAACTGGCTTTTCGCCCGTCAGAAGGGCGGCCAGTTGATCCTGCGTATTGAGGATACGGATCGCGCCCGGTATGAGCCGGAGACGATCGTGGCCTTCACTGAGGGGCTGCGTTGGATGGGCCTGGACTGGGATGAGGGCCCCAGCTTGGAGGAGTTGCAGCGCTCAGGTGTACAGAACGCCAAAGCGTATGCGGTCGGTGGGCCCTACGGGCCGTACATCCAGTCGGAGCGGCTAGAACTCTACGGACAGGCGGTGGAGGAGCTTCTCGACAGAGGATTGGCCTATCGATGCAATTGCTCGTCTGAGCGTCTGGAGCGAGTGCGCGCTGAACAGCGGGCGCGCAAGCAGATGGTGATGTACGACCGGCATTGCCGTGATCTTTCAGCGGGCGCCGTCTCTCCTGATGAACCCCACGTCGTCCGGCTCAAGGTCCCACTGACCGGACAGACCCGCTTTCACGATGTCATCAAAGGGGACGTGGTCTATGACAACGCCCAGATTGACGACCAGGTTCTCCTGAAATCGGACGGTTTCCCTACCTACCATCTGGCGGTCGTCGTGGACGATCACTATATGAAGATCACCCACATCGCGCGGGCTGATGAGTGGCTCCCCAGCACGCCCAAGCACGTCCTGCTGTACCAGGCGCTGGGTTGGGAGCTGCCCATCTATTGTCACGTGCCGTTGGTCTTGGGCCAGGATGGAAAAAAGCTCTCCAAGCGGCACGGAGCCACGTCCGTGATCCAATTCCGTGATGAGGGGTATCTTCCAGACGCCCTGTTCAACTTCCTGGCCCTTCTGGGTTGGTCTCCTGGAGAGGGGGAGGAGCAAGAGATCTTCCGACGGGAAGAGTTGATCGAGCGGTTTGACCTGTTCCGTGTCTCCAAAGCACCTGCGGTCTTTTCCTACAAAAAGCTCGATTGGATGAACGGCGTCTATATCAGGGATATGGCGCCCGAGGAACTGTTCGACCACCTTCTGACGTACTGGCAGGACGCCAATCTGGTCCCGGACCCGTGTCCCGAGGAGGAGAGGGAGAGGCTACGACCGCTGGTGCCTCTGGTGCAGGAGCGCCTGAAGCGACTGGACGAGATCATCGAATGGTCGGCGTTCCTGTTCCACGATGTCGAGACGCCTCCGGCGGAGCGGCTCGTCGGGAAAAAGATGACGCCGCAGGAGAGCCTGGAGGCCCTGCAGCGGGCGCGGGATGTTTTAGCTCAGGTGGAGCCGTTCGAGCCGGAGCTGATGGAGCCGCCAATGCGGGCGCTGGCCGAAGAGCTCGGCATCAAGGCCGGGCAGTTGTTTGGCATCGTACGCTGGGCGGTGACTGGTCAGGCCGTTGCGCCGCCCCTGTTCGGCTCCTTGGCGATCATTGGACGGGACAAGGTCCTGAGCCGTCTGGCCTCGGCCGAGGTCGCTCTGGCCTCTGCCGGGTAACAGGTGTCCAGGTCGAGAGGGCTATCCTCTCGCCGGGGTGGGCGCCTGTCACTGGGTAGATTGGGATTCAGCCCTGTCCAGTTTCCACTGACCATCCTGCTGCACAAGATACCAGCGCACGGCCGTTTCGTTCTCCGGTTGCTGGTCCCCGAGTTCGCAGATGATGCTAGCCGCAAAGACAGCCTGGTCGGGCCCGACGTCTTCCTGAGCCTTCAAGTTGGTGACCCGGACGTGCGTCACATCCTTGGACTCGGCGAGACACCCACATCGGCCCGTCGTGCACTGCTCCACCTGCTCCCAGCCCGTTGGGGTGAATAGTCCTGTAACCCGCTCCCTGTCAGTGTAGTGTTTGTAGAATGCAAGTACAACCTTCTCGGGGTAAGGAGAGAGCGTGACGTGCTCAGGCTCTGGCCCGTAGAAGGTGAGTTCGTACTTCTTTTCGGGTGCCAGGACGCCCCGATCGTCGGGCTGGTAGTACGTCCCCCCGTTGCGAGGGACATATACCATCTCGAGCGCCAATTGGTCCATATGCGGAAGGCGCTGGGTGACGGTGACGGTGTTGCGGGCGACCTGGACACGATTGCCGATAAAATGCCCTTTTGATACGTACTGACCCGTGTCGGGCTCCCAGTGGAAGATAAAAGCCCTGGTGGTCTTTTCATTGCAGGTATCGCGCACCACCAATTCCTCAAAGGGGAGCGTCGAGAGGGCATTCTCCATCCTGGCGAGACACTCGCATTCGCACAGGTATTCGTCATGTGGCGTGTGTAACTGAAGGGGAGTCGTGGAGGGAGAACCGTCATCTTCCCGTGGATAGACAAGACCGCCGATGGGACCTCCCCCTCTCTCTGTCTCAACGGGGAGGTCAAAGCGGTACAGGACCACCCATTCCCGGTCTCCGCTGTGATTGGTGTCGAGTTCATAGATCTCGACCGGTTCCACGTGCGGCGGCAGGTTCATCCCTTCTGGCACCTGGATCTGAGGGGCAGGCCCGGGAGTCTCCTCCGGGCGGTTCCTTGCCCGGACGTAGAATCCGCTCACAACCGCCAACACGACGACGATCGACAACATCATCAAGGCCCACCTGTGTTTGGTCACGGGCCTTTCTGTCACCGCGTGCAGAAGCAACTGGGCCGCGTGCCCTTTGTCCGCGCCATAGTCCGGCCGTCCGTGTACGACTTCGGCAAAAGCCCTTTGAGCCTGCTTCCAGTTTCGTCTGCGGAGCGCCTCCGTGCCCTCCTCATAGAGGCGAGCCAAGACCTTTTCTCTGCGGCAGCGATCAAAGGCCGCTTGCCATACGTCACGGCTCTTTTTGTCGGGCGCTTGGGCCGCCAGTTGTTCGTAGATGGGGGTCGCCTCTGCCCATCGCTCTGCCTTTTCGTGACTGCGGGCCTCTGCCTCCAACTTGCGCATCATGATAGAGTGGCGTATCTTTTGCGCGGCCTGATTGCTGGGGGATATCTGAAGGGCCCGCTCGCAACTGGCCAGTGCCCCGGCCTCGTCTGCCGCCTCTTCCCGGGCTCTTGCCTGGATCACCAGCGCCCGGGCCAGCAACAACCGTGCTTCCCCGGCATCCAATTGGTAGGCTCGCTCCAGTTCCGCCACGGCTCTGCTGGCCTGGTTCAACTGCAGCGAGGTCTCTCCCAAACGCAGTCGGGCGTGAAAGTGGCGGGGATTGGCTGCCAGCGCGTCCTGGAAGTAACGGATAGCTGCCTTGAGCTGGTTCCGGCGCAGGAACTCGAGGCCGATGCCAAACAGCTCATCGGCCAGGGGATCGACCTGATCCAGTTCGTCCTTGACCTCTCCGAGCGGCATACGCTGGCGCACCCAGCGGCGGAAAAGCTCGATGGCGAAGCGATGTTCGTCTTCCCCGCAAAGGTCAAGCACCCGTCGTCTGACCAGGTCGCGCGCGGCGTTGAGCTCAACCTCCGCCGTCCGCAGTCGGGCGGCGTGGTCAGCCAGTACGCGCAGGCCAGCCTCCTCAGTGATGCTCTCTCCTTCGTCCACCGTCCCAGCCACGCCAGCCGCATAGATACACTCGGCCAGGCTCAGCCCATCCCAAATCCAGTCGAAAGTCTGGTCGACAGCCTTTAGCGTGTTGGGGACAGCCGCTTCCACCTCCCGCAGATCTATTCGCGGTATCTCGCTGAGGCGTCTCGCGTAGGCTCGTTCCCAGATCTGTCGGCAGAGCGATTGCGCTAGATAGGGATGACTGTTCGTCAACGCCAGAATGCGTGCTATGGCCTCGTCGGTGAAATGTAGCGTTCTGTTCGCCTCCGCCTGGCGCACCAGCGCCTCGGCGCTTTCCTGGTCCAATACCCAGATCTCTCGCACCAGGGAGGCTCTGAAGGACGCGGTAAAGTCCACCGCTAGATCATCGATGCGCCGCCCCACCGCAAAGACAAAGGCCGGACGGTGATCCTTGTTCATCACGCGGCGGACGAGGCGCAGAAGCGCGTGGGTTGCCGCCGTGGGAGGTAGGTCCTCCTCGGTCGCCTCGTCCACAACGTCAAACTCGTCCAGGAGAAAGACGAGACGCCGGGCTCTGCCCATTGCCGCGTGTACCTGCGGCAAAAAGGTGCGGCTGAAGAACAGGCCCCGGTCATCGAACATCTCCGGCTTGGGTGGTTCCAGCCCGACCTGCGCGGCGATCTGATCGGCCATCTCGGCCAGCACCTGGCTCAGGGGGCGGGTGGCCTGGCCGTGCAGGTCAAAGTATACAGGTAGAAAACTCTCGGAGGGTAGGGCGCGCTGAAGTTGCAGAAGTAGAGTGGTTTTACCGATGCGCCGCTGCCCAAACAGGACCACAGAGTTCACCGCCGGGTTCCGCAATCCCCGCTTCACCCATTCCAGTGTGTCCTGCCGGCCGAAGAATCCCTTTTCCCCCTGCGTAGGGGGCCCCACCGCGTAGGGATTAACCGGTTGGGCCATTCCGTTTTCTCCTCACTCGTCCACCGACGCTATCAGATCAGCACGCGCGATCTAGGGCTAGAGGTGCGCTGCTAGCTCGGATTCAAAGTTGGAGAACCCCGCCCTGGATCTCGCCTTGCCGGTCCACTCAGCTCGTAGTGGCTCTCGGCACACTCGTCAGTTGGAAGGAACGTATGCGATACCGTCGTGAACGATATCGTACGTCCAATAGTATATATGGTGTGGGGCAAAAGTCAAATCACGCTTGGCTTTCGTTCGATTCTGTGCTACACTATCCGCCAGCGCTCAAACGTGCGCCGCACGGACTATGCCTAGTCACCGGGAGGACATCGTGGATAACCAAACAACCTATTCTCTTCTGCATCGACCAAGAGGTGGGGCGCGATGACTCGGGAGAACACAGACCGCAGAATGATGGTGTTGATCGAGGGCAACATCGGCGCGGGAAAGACGACGGTGGGCAAGACGATTGCAGCCTCCAGTAGGTTTGGCTTTATCGAGGAGCCGACAAAGGCGTGGCAGGAAGACTTTGCGTCCAATATGCTGGAGAACCTGTACACCGACATCTCACGCTGGGCGTTCACGTTTCAAATCTGTACCTTTATCACGCGCGCCAAGACCTGGCCAGAGATCTGTGCCCTCACCGATTGCTCCCGTGTCGTCCTGGAGCGCTCGATCTTTTGCGACCGCTTTGTCTTTGTGGAGAACTTTTACCGCACGGGCGTGATAACGCAGACCGAGCACCAGCTCTATCGCGGTCTGTGGGACTTTGTCGTTTCGAGCTATTGCGACCAACCGGATCTGATCCTATATCTGCGCACACCTGCTGAGGTCTGCATGGAGCGCATCCGAGACCGGGGCCGTGCGGAGGAGAGCGGTATCACGCTCGATTACCTGGTGCAGCTTGAGCGGCTGCACGACGAGTGGCTGCTCGCCGATGGTGATCTGCGCGTCGCCGTGCTGGATGGCGAGCGCCAGTGGACCACGGAGGAGCTTCTAAAGGAGATCGAGACGGCTTGTGATGGGGATCTTGGCGATTGATGCGGTGGTCCTCTAGTGGACGACGCGACCGGGGCTTGGGGGCAAAACCAGGCCCCGGTTTTCTTTTGGCGACACGATGCCTCTGGTAGTGCCTGCCGCTGCCCATCGGCGGCTATGGGAAGCCGCCCTGGATTGTCGGGTCGCCATCCTGGCTCACGCCGGTACGGGTGCTCTCTCGCTGAGGATCAGGTTGACAATAGGCAGGGCTGACAACTCCAACCGTGACAGATCAATAAACGTACTTGCATCCTCAATCTCGATGCCGATGACCTGATCGCGCTCGTCAAAGTCCAGCACGATGCCAGGCGCAACTTCCTCGGACTCGGTACTCACACCGGTGGCAAGTTGGATATAGAGCATATCGGTCTCTGCATAGTATTGAAAGATCATGATCCCATCTCCCGTGTTCTAGGGTCTAAAACGACGATCCGGAAACGCGTTGTGGACCGTCTCCCCGTCAGGCTCGGTAACTACCCGGAGGTACTTATCAAGCTCTGGAATAAACGCCCAATAGCGAATGCGTCCGTTGGCTTGCACCTCTGTGCGGACAGGGTTGGCAAGTACCTGTTCGATCCATTCCACTCTGAGATAGGGGCGGCGGCCCATCACACTGACTGCAAAGTAGTTCGTTGTCTTCATTGGCCATTCATTGACCGCAGCGTGCATCTAGGGAACAAGCACTTGTCCTCATCCAAGACTATCGCCCCTCTGCTAAGGCCGTCTCTATGATACAGTAAGTCAACGCCACTGTCAATGTCGCCCGTATTGTGCCACCGTATACGTTGGTGCTGCCGTAGCCGGCACATTACCCTTGGCCTCTTGCCTCACCTCGATGGGTAGACGGAGATGAAGAACGCGGGGCGACGGCGCCCTACCGTGCCTAATGCGGCTCGATGATGACGTCCTTCAAGAACCACATTCTGATCGCTGCCACGGGGTACCTTGTTACCCACGGCTTTACCAGCAGATGCATTCTTCCGTAGTAGGTGGGCATAATCGCAGCCTCCTCCACCAGGATCCTGTCCGCTTCCCTGTACAGCTTTATCCTCTTCTCCTGATCCATCACTCGTCTGGCTTTTTCCATCAACTCGTAGTAGGCGTCGTTCTGCCACCGGGCAATGTATGGGCCGGGACACATCCTCAGGAAGCTGTCAGGATCGGGGTAGTCAGCCGACCACCCCAACAGGAATATGTGTTCGTAGGGGCGATCGCCAAACCGTAGCGTCTCCGCATCCACTGCCTCCCAGTGAATCTCTATCCCCAGGTTCTCCTGCCACTGTGCCTGTAGGAACTCGATTTGTGGAACGGCCGCATCAGGTATCAGCGCATTTACAGCGGGGAGGCCGTGGCCGCCCGGGTAGCCGGCCTGTGCCAGAAGCTGCCGCGCCCCTTCGGGGTCGTACGGCAGGCCGATCCCGGGCGAGTGTCCCGGGATGCCTGGCGGGATGAGCCCACCCGTGGCCGGAGAACGGTAGCTCCCATGTACCACATCCACCATCGTCTCCCGGTCCGCGGCCAAAACAAAGGCCCGCCGCACCTGGACATCGTCGAAGGGCGGCCGATCCACTATGAATCCCACGTACATAGTATCTAACCCTGGCGCTGAGACATATTCGCTGGCGTGCCGCTGGCGGGCGGCGTCTCGCTCCGCCGGTGTGCCTTCTGAACCCGGGGCCGACGCGCCCGATAAACCCATGACATCCAGGCTACCTGCCTCATACTTCGCCAGTGCGGTGGGCCAGTCCCTGAATGCAACCTGTTCCACCCGCTGGAGGTTGCCCCTGAACCGGCTGTGATACTCAGGGTTGCGCACCAGGACCAACGACTCGCCCCGCTGCCAGGACTCTAGCCGGAAAGGGCCGTTGGTGACGATGTTCTGCGGTTCTGTCCAGGTCTCGCCGTGTGTCTCTACCACGTGCCTGGGCACGGGATAGGCAAAATGGTGGGCCAACACGTAGAGGAAATAGCCGGTTGGCCCTTCCAGCTCCACGGCCAGTGTGACCTCGTCCAGAGCCCGCACCCCCACCTGATCCGGATCGGACAGCTCGCCCTGCTGAAAGGCTCTGGCTCCTTTGACGTCATATAGCAGCCGAGCCAAGCCTTCTGGGTCTAGTGTCCGCTTCCACGCATACTCAAAGTCCCCCGCCGTCACTGGAGCTCCGTCGCTCCAGCGCACGTCGTCTCGCAGGTGAAAGACGAAACTGCGCCCTCCCTCCAGCACATCCCAGCATCGTGCCACGTCGGGCACAACCTCCATGTCCGCGCTCAAATCCACCAGCCCGCTGAAGAGTTGGTATATCACTTGAGACGACTGAACCCAGCCACCCCTGGCCGGATCGAGCGTAAGTGGCCCGCCCCACTCCCTGAGCGCGTGAGGTACAGTCGGCAGGACCTCCTCTTGCGTCTCCCCCGCCCGTTGCCACAGGGCAAAGCCCTCGTCGTAGGCGTCGCGCGCGCGTTGAAAGTCGAAACCGCCGTGATAGGTCAGCCCCAGCCTCATCAAGGTCCGCGCCGCTAGGCCGTGTTTCCCCTGCACCTTCAAAAGAACCAGCGCTCGCTGGTAGTGGTCGATTGCCTGTTCGAAGGCGTAGGCCAGGCGGGCCTGGTCGCCCGCACGCAACAGATATTCTGTCGCACTCTCTAGCTCCTCGGCCCGCTCCCAGTGATGGGCCAACTGGACCGCGATCTCATCGGTGTGCCCCTCGTACAGCTCCTCCAGCACCTCGGCCGTCGCCCGGTGCAGCAGCCGTCGTTCACCCTCACTCAGGCCGTTGTACAGGTACTGCTGGAACAGGGCGTGGGCGAAGCGGTAGCGGGATAGCGTCTGTTGCCCCACCCGCACTTCGCCCTGCTCCCGCACCAAGCGGTGCCGTTTCTCCAGTTCCTGGGACAGGCTCCGCAGCAGCTTCCGCTCGCCGATCTCTTGCACTCGTGCCACCACCTGGGCGGTAAAGTCCTCCCCCTCGACGCTGGCCACCGTCAGGATCTCGCGCAACTCGTCCTCCAGCCGCTCGATACGCTCCTCGATCACCGCCTCGACCCGGGCGGGGAGGGCCTCCCAGTCCAGCGTCGTTCGCTCAATCCAGTATCCATCTCTGTCCTGGACCAGGTCGCCCCGCTCCTGCATCGCCCGCAGGAGCTCGACGGTGAACAGGGCGTGGCCTCCTGTGTGGTGGAACAGGGCACTGCGGAACCCCTCGTCCAAGCGGTTGGGTTCTGTCTCGAGGAAAGCGTCGACGAACTGGCGGCCCTCCGTCTCGTCGGCCTGGGTCAGGTCGATCCACACGTCGCCGAGGGAGCGCTTGAACTCGGCCAGGACCTTGTCCAGGGGATGGCGCTCTACTTTTCCTGAGACCGTTGAAGGACGGCCCGCGGCTACCTCGTCAGGGCGATAGGCGCACAGGACGAGGATGCGGGCTCCCTCGAGGCGGCGACCGAGGTGGAAGAGCAGGCCAGTGGATGCCGAGTCGGCCCACTGCATATCGTCAAGCAGCAGGAGCAACGGGTGGTCTGTGGAGAGGGCGCGCAGGACGTCGGTGTACTGGTCAAATAGCTGCTGCTGGGCCAGGTCGGCGGGTCTGTCCTTGTTGTGTTCGATCAGGGCCTGCAACTGCTGGTGGGCGTGTGTGTCGTCTGGGGCAGCGGCCGTGGCCCGGGCCTGCAGCGGCGCGCCAGGGATAAAGATGTCGACGAGGGAGCCGCCGTGGAGGAAAAGGGCCTGCAGGGTTTCGGGCACGGCCTCCCACAGGCGGCAGGCGTGATCTCGGGTGACGAAGCCGGCAGCCCAGGCCGCCTCGACGTCGCCGGTGAGGGCACCGAGAACCTCGCGGAAGGGGAGATAGGGATCGCCGACGCCGGAGTGGGCGTTGCAGTTGCCGGTGGCGAGGAGCATATCCGGGTGCGCGTCCAGCGCCTGCCGGGCAAACTCCTGGATCAGGACGGTCTTGCCGCGACCGGCGCCACCGGTGACAAAGACGACCTGGCCCTGGCCCTCCAGCGCCGTTTCCAGGAACTCGCTCAGTTGGGCCAGCTCTCGCTCCCGGGCGACAAAGACGGGCGGCTCGTGCGCTTCAACCTCTTCGGCGAGAAAGGCAGGGAGTTGGATGCGGAGCTCGGGGATATGGGCCAGGGCTGGGGCGGGGGTCTCCAGCTTTCCATCCCGAATCTGCTCGTACAATCGCACCGTCTCTGGTGCGGGCTCGACACCCAACTCTTCCCCGAGGACCTGCGCGCACGCCTGATACTGGCGCAGGGCAGCCGCCCGGTCGCCGTCCCAGGCGTAGAGGTGCATCAGGGAGCGATGGGCGGCCTCGCGCAGGGGGTCGAGGGAGAGCCATCGTTGGGCACATCCGATGGCGCGCTTGTACTCCCCGCGGGCGCTGTAACCGTCGACCAACCGCTCCAGTGCACCTTCCAGCTCCTGGCGCAGGTGCTGCCGTTCGATCAGGAGCCAATCGTCGAACAGGGGGGCGTCGGGGACGTAGAATCCGTCCAACAAGTCGCCCTGGTAGAGATCGACCCCGTCGGTGAGGGAGGCCATATCCTCCAGGGTGGGG
>CAYUIS010000059.1:0-16580 GCA_964444825.1 uncultured Anaerolineales bacterium
AATGCTGCCCAGTGAGGATAACGACATGATGGGTTACACATCGCCCGCCCCTAGTAGCTCGCAGCCGTACCCGTTTTACGGGTTCGGTTAGTGCTGCGTAGGTATCGCCAGCTACTGGCCCGCCGCGTCAACTGCCAGCCTTCCGGACCCCGGAGGGCTGGTTTCTTTGTAGCCTGTCTTTATAGCCCAAGGAGATGAACCAATGAGAATGAGCAGACTTTTCGGACAGACCTTGAGAGAGCCCCCGGCAGATGCACAGATCGCCAGCCACCAGTTGCTTGTCCAGGCGGGGTTTATCCGTCAGTTGGGCGCTGGTATCTTTAGCTATCTGCACCTGGCACACCGTTCGATGACCAAGATCAAGAATATCCTGCGGGAGGAAATGAACGCGATCGGCGGGCAGGAAATCACAATGCCCGTCATCCACCCAGCCGACATCTGGAAGAAAACCAAACGCTGGTACCAGATTGGCACAGAGATGGGGCGCTTTCTCGACAAGAACGGGCACGACATGGTGCTGGCAGTGACCCATGAAGAGGTCATCGCTGATCTGCTGCGCACCGACATCCAATCCTACAAACAACTGCCCGGCTTGCTGTACCACATCCAGACCAAGTGGCGCGATGACCCCCGTCCACGGGCTGGCCTGATCCGGGTCAGAGAGTTCACGATGAAGGACAGCTACAGCCTGGACGTGGATTGGGAAGGGTTGGATGTCCAGTATCGCGCCCATTACCAGGCATACTTTAACATCTTTCATCGCTGTGGCTTGCCCACCATCGCGGTCGCGTCCGACGTGGGTATGATGGGAGGCAAAATGGCCCACGAATACATGTACCTCACGCCAGTTGGTGAGGACACCATCATCATCTGTGACGCGTGCGGATACACAGCCAACCGCCAGATCGCCAGATTCCAAAAGCCCACGCCGACAGAAGAAACGCCCCTGCCGATAGAAAAGGTCGCCACGCCGGGCTTGACCACCATCCAGGGACTGGCGGATTTCCTGAGCGTTCCAGAGTCAAGGACGGCCAAAGCGGTCTTTACGATAGCGACGATCTCGGAGGAGCAGGAAGACGTTGAGAAATTCGTCTTTGCCATCGTACGCGGGGATATGGATGTAAACGAGACAAAACTGGCCAACGCCGTAAAGGCCAAGTCGCTGCGTCCGGCGGTGGACGCGGAAATCCGGAACGTGGGCGGTGTCCCTGGCTATGCCTCTCCGATCGGCGTCAGGGACGCGCTCATTGTCGTCGATGACCTCATACCCGATACACCTAACCTGGTGGCAGGGGCCAACGACGAGGGCTACCACCTGCTGAACGTCAACTATGGCCGGGACTATACAGCCGACATTGTGGCAGACATCGTCGTAGCCGACGAGGGATATGCCTGTCCAGAATGCGGCGCTAGGATGCACGCATCAAAGGGTGTGGAGGTTGGCAACATTTTCCAATTGGGCACTCGCTATTCCGAGGCTCTGGGCGGCACGTTCCTGGACAAGGACGGACAGACCAAGCCAGTGGTCATGGGTTCGTATGGGATCGGCGTGGGCCGTCTGCTGGCCTGTGTGGCGGAGGAGTACAATGACGAACACGGCCTCATATGGCCGATCACGGTGGCCCCCTATCAGGTCTACGTGGTAGTCCTACAGGGGGGCGAAGAGGTGGCCGAGCGGGTGTACGCGGAGCTAGAGGCAGCCAACGTTGAGGTGATATACGACGGCCGCGACGAGAGGGCCGGCGTCAAATTCAACGATGCCGACCTGATCGGACTGCCCATCAGGTTGACGGTGAGCAACAAATCGCTGGAGGCTGGGGGCGTCGAGGTAAAGCTGCGCCGGAGCGCGGAGCGGGAGGTGGTGCCGGAGGGTGAGGTGGTGGCCCACGTCAAGCGCACGATCGAGGCTCTGGAGCAAGAGATCGCGGACACTGTGGTGACAGTGCCGTACAATGCTTGAGGTCTGTTGAGATAGAAAAACCGGGGGCGAGACACCTCGATGCGCAAAACACGCAGGTGTCTCGCCCCCAGTGAGTTTCCGGCCAGATCTCGGGGGAGAAGCGCGAGACTCAGAGCAGCGAACTCAGACCTGCTATCTCCCTGAAGCGGGAATGCGTGTCAGGCTCGAAATCGGCCGCCCACAAGCGCGCCATCGTCAGGGCGAACTCTGCCGGCAGCAGTTTGACAAACGACTTGCCAAGTGCATATACGGCCGGTGTTTTCTGACCGTCCGGACTCCAGGCCATACGGACCCTGTGCTGTCCGGCGCGCCATCCCTCGAACACCCATTCCTCACTGTCGGTGCCCACCATACGCAACCAACCCATTCGCTCGAGCGTGGTAGCATCGGTCCAGAACTCGCTTTCCTCAACCACGCGCAGGAGGCTGTGCCACTCATCCTCATCCAGGCTCCATTCGGCCTGTTGCGGCAAAACGCCGACTCTGTCATCATCTTCCAGATCGCTGCCAAACTTGGCAACGGCCCTGAGGCGCGTCGTCCGGTCCCCACTCTCCCAGACACGGACGATGAAGGGTGCCGAAAAGGCAGGAAGGCAGGTAAAACGATAGGCTTCCCCAATCCCATCGGCTTCATCCTGAGCCCATTGGGACAGGATCGGCTCCTCCATTGCCGCCAGGTATGCGGAATACCAGACGTTGTCGAACAATCGGCGCGAGTTGGCCAGAAGCAGCAACGCATTGACCATCCTGCCCATGCGGTGTCCGCTCTCCTTGATCGTCTTGATAGATTGGCGTATCTCGTCCTGGGGCAGCGTCCCGTGCTCCGCCTCCAGCACTTCGGCCAAGCCGATAACGAGCCCAAGCGGACGCTTGAACTCACTGACCACGTAATGGGCCACGTCATCCAGATCCTGCGTCCGCGCCCGGAGCGCATCGGTGCACCCGTGCAGCGACTCCCGCAGACTTGCCAACTCGCTGATCAATTGCTCCTTGGTCTTTTCCTCGTCCCTCATCCTGTCACTCCCCTTTCGCAAAGAGGCGAAACGTAGAACACCCCCCCCAGCCCACAACCCTTGGGCGGCCCAGATTCACATCGTGATAACACTATCTTACCACGATGATGCTATCTAATCAAATGCACAACAGACCGTCGACGCTCCCCAAGAGAACCCACACGAGTTGTGTCGGTCGGATCAGCCCTCCAGCGCAACCGCGCCAGTGAGACCGTCAAGCAGAACAAGGTCGCCGTCGTGCAAGTGTTCGGTGATGTGCGGGATGCCGACCACGGCTGGCAGGCCATACTCGCGGGCTACTACAGAACCATGCGATAGTTGCCCACCACGCTCCATGATCAACCCACTTAACCGCCCAAAGATGGGTGTCCAACCAGGATCGGTGCTGCGCGTCACCAGGATATCTCCGCTGGCTATGCGGTCAAACTGCCCTGGCGTGAGTACCACGCGCACCGTCCCCCTGACCAGTCCTGGGCTGACGGGCACACCCTTCCAGCGTCTCGCCCCAACCTTGGAAGTTGACTCCAACGGGCGGTTGCCCTGAAGAAAGGCCGGGTAGGTCAGATGAGGCGCTAGCTCGAACTCCTGCTCCAACCTCTCGAATGCCGCTCGTCGGGCCTCAATAGTCTGCCGAGTCTCCAGGTAGATATCCGGGCGACACAACGCCGGCCCTCCAGGCGGCATCTCGATCACATCAGGCTTCGCGCAGACCGTTTCGCCTCCCGGAGCAAGTGCCAGTTCCCGGACTTGGGCAATATCGGCAAAAAAGATGTCGTCATCCCGGGTCAGCAACCCCCGGACCACCAACTCCTTTCCGATGCGCAGAAAGGCACCGCGCATCAGGGCCAGCGTCCGCTGCCAGACGAAGCGCTGATCCTCGCGCAGAGCGACGTAGCGGCGCGCCAGGCCGAGCACCTGGGTCAAGACGTATAACTTGAAGCGACCCCAGACTCCCGTGCCCATAGCCGCCCGTGCCTCACGTTCGGCAGACTCGCGCCCGGCGTCGCGGGCGGAGAGATCGGGGCCTCGTCCAGCAATCTGCGCCAGGCGCAACACCTGTCCGGGATCATCGGCATAAGTGGGCTGGTAGAGATCCAGATAGAAGGAACGGTGACCATACTTGGCCAGAAAATCGCGTACGGCCACCCCATCGGGATCGGTCTCTCCCGCCAGGCCCCGCAAAGCCTGATCCAGCTCCAACGATTTGTTGGGCACGCCGGACAGAAGGAGAGCGGACAGCTCGGGACCACGGTCCAGGCTCACCCAGCTCCCCACCAGTCGACTCAACAGGGGAACCGCCAGGTCAGCAGCCATCAGGCTCCAACGGTGGATGCCCAACAATTCGCGGCTGCAGGACAGAGCCTCCTCCACGACGGCCCATAGATCAACCAGGACGCCCGCATCCTGAAGCTGTTGGGCCATCTCGGCCATCGCCCTCTCGTGACGCACCACAAAGCGCGCCCAATGACGGTGGTTATGGAGTGGCGACCAGTTGGCCGGTTCACGGACAAAGTGACACAGCATAGAACCGATGAAGCGCGGGTCAAGCAGGCAGCAGGGGTAAGAGGCAGCCTTGCGTAAGCTGGTATCACCATCGGGAAAGTAGCGCACAGCATCATCGGGCACAACGGAATCGGGAAAGACTTTGTAGAGAATCTGGAACACTGCCACATTGGTGTAGGGATGTCCGCGGTACAGCTTGGTGAGCGGCAGCCGGTTGAGGTGAGGGTAGCCCAGGTATCGCAGCGGGTCCCGGAAGGCCAGAGCCTCGGTGAGACCGCCGACCACGGACCAACCCAACGGTGAGACAGGTCTGGGAAAGCGCTCGTTCAAATAGCCACCGGTCCACAGATAGTCGTCATCGGGGATCGTCTGGGTAAAGAAACGCTCGGCTTTGGTCGTCACCGGCCGGGACTGGAAGAGATACAATGCCCCGTTCCAGATTCCCCATTCTAGATCTTGTGCCCCGCCAAAGTGCGCTTCCAGGACTAGAGCTGTCTCGACAACGCGCCACACCTGAGCTGGCGAGAGAACATCGTCTCCTATCTGGCGATAGACCAGGCTGCGCCGATCGACCGTGTAGCGGGTGATCTCGCCCGTGCCCTGGACGACGGCCTCGGCCAGACCGTGGACGGCCTCGATGACAACCCCATCCCCACCCAACGGGTCCACGGTGAAAGCTACACCTCCAACATCGCACGGAACCATAGCCTGCACCACGACGGCCATTTCAGGATCACGCGGTGAGGCATCTCCGCGCCGCCGATACGAGACAGCCCGCGCCGTCCACAGAGATGCCCAGCAATCACGGACACGATCGGCTACCTGATCCAGGTCAACGTTGAGATAGGTCTCCCCCTGTCCAGCAAAGGATGCGTCGGGCATATCCTCGGTCGTAGCCGAGGAGCGCACTGCGAGGCGGCTGCCCTGTGGCAGGTTCTCTAGCAAGCGCAGGCAGGCAGCATGGATCGTTTTCTCCACAGCCTCATCCATCGGAAGGGAAAACAGAGCGTATGGATCGATCGCTCCGCCACCACCCTGGGTTAGGATCTCGATTTCCTGCTCCAGACCATGATCCTCGACATAGGAAGCGTATGCCGTGGTGAGCACACAAAAGCCCGGCGGAACACGGAGCCCTGTCCGCAGCATCGCCCCCAGGTTAGCGGCCTTGCCTCCTACCACCTGCTGATGAGAATCTGTGATTTCATCCAGCCACAATATCGTCTGTGGTGTCACCATTGTCCGCCAATCGTTTTTGTGCTAGAATTGCCCTGTTGGTGTCCATATGCCCCAAATCCTGGACAGACTTGACGAACGCCGCTTCCTCGGTTTCCCCATCTGGGGGTTCTCTTTCCGCAGCTTGTCCCGCCAATATGGGCGTACGTTTCTACGGGACATTATCCTTCGGCATCCGTTGCGCACCCTGAACGGTCTATTGGCCTACCGCCGGCACTTTCGGCAAACGCGTCCGGAGGGAGACATCACCCCTGTGTACACTGGAACTGAGACCGATCTGAAGCAAGAGATCATCCAGGCAGACGGCGGATTCTTGGTAGCCCTCGGATTCTGCCAAAAGCCTCTTGGAGAGTCGGGTGCAGGTTGCCCGGCTGGACGGTTTAATCACGTGTGTCACGTTCTGGACCGTGACGATGTCCTGGAGATCGAGGACGCGTGCAGAAGGTTGGCCCCCGCCTGCCGTGACTGCGACCTGCGGACGATCGGCACGGTCGCCCTCCAGGCCGGAGCGACGACGTACATCATGACCTCGGCAGCCGACATTGCCCGCCACCTGTTCATCCCTACGCTGGAGAAGAATTGTTTCCAGCACGGCGTCTTCATCCTATGCCCCTACTCGATACCAGCGATGATCCTGCCCCTGCTCATCTGTCGCATCCAGGCCCTCCTGGTCGGGTACAGCGTGGGCGATTGCCGGGACTATGACCAGTTCCTTCTGGCTGATGAAGGAACAAAGGACGAGCGCACTTTTCTGAATCCAGCGGCCCACGCTTATGTCAAGCACTTTCTCCAGGATGTCGCCCAGGCGCGTCGTGCCCGGGGAACGCACTACCATCGCTTCCAGCGAGAGGGCGCCCTGTATGTTCCGGTGAGCAGATCATAGGCTGTCCGGGCACATCCCCTGAGACGCTCAACTAACGTTTGTTCGCTCAACCAGCGCTACGATACGCTCGTAGCCATCCTGGATCAACTGCTCCAGTTCACCGGCCGTACGGGCATACTCCGCATACGATCCCCCATACGGGTCTGCAATGTCGGCCGTCCGTCCGACCATCTGACTGAGCAGGTGCACCTTGTGGGCGTGGTCAGGAAAAGCAGCCTGCAAAGCCTCCGCGTGACGACGCGTCATTACCAAGACCAGGTCAGCCTCGATCATCATATCGGGGGTGACGTTGCGCGAGCGGTGTCCGCGCATATCGATCCCGCGTTTTTCCATCTCATCAGCCGCGTGGGCACTCGCCGGTTCCCCATCCACCGTCCAGACACCGGCTGAACCCACCCGCCAGTGCCGCCGCGCCTCATCGCTGGCCAGGCGCGCTCGCAACAGCACCTCCGCCATTGGGGAACGACAGATATTCCCGGTACAGATCAAGAGGACTGTCGGCATCAGACTGCCATCCTTCCCATCTCAAACGTCTCAACCAAGGCCATCAACCCTCCAGCCACGACGGAATGTCCGCCCATCACTACCGGCACGCGTGCCTCCGCAGCAGCCCTGGTCAAATCCTGCAGAAAAGGCTCACCCACCCTGTCCCAGCGGTACAGATCGGAATAGAAACGATCAGCCGCTGACGGCCACAGATGTCGTGCCGCCAGGATGACCCGATTGTCAAACAACACCCCGTCCACCAATTCCGCCAACTCCTCAAAGAAACCATCCACTCCAACCAACGCTAGGTAGTCGGCTAGCAATGAACGCACTTGTCCACTCGCCTGCCGACCACTGGCGCGCATCCCCCGTTCTTCGGCAAAGACCCTTACCCAACACCGCGTAGCCCGCTCCAGCGCCCGCCAGGTCGCCGCCGACACTCGGCCCACGGCTGCCAAACCAGTTCCCTCACGCGCCATCACATCCATCACTCCATCCAACTGTGATGACTCCCACCCCAGTCCAGTGAGAAAACAGCGCAGATGTATCCCACAACCCGGATGCCGTTGCACAATCAATAGATCCACCGGCGTATCCAGATCGAAACGGGTAGCGGCTGAGGCGGGCAAATCCTCCACTGGCAACCCGCTTTCGTTGGCCAGTGCCCAGGCAATCGCATTGTCGCTCGCCTCCTGAGCCACCAAGGGCACCACGTCAACGGCAGGGGTGAACCCTACCCAATCGCACGAATGGACGTTGTTGGTGACCACTAGAGCGTCTGATTCCGCCAGACGAGCCAGCACCCCGGTCCATCTCTCGACGTCCATCAGGGGCGCTGAGGCGCCTCCGCTGCACAGCACACGCTGCGCCTGATGTTTTTCGATCAACCCAGCCAAGCGCCGCCCAAAGTGAAAAGGTTCGCCAGGCGGATCAAGATCAACCTCGACCGACAGGTCGTCCAACGTCTCACCCCACACTGGATCGTCGGTGGCTACCACAGCCCGACCGATCATACCCGTGTCGAGTAGCAGCTCGAGCAAATCGCGGGCCGCAGCCCGATGAGCGCCGCCCAGTGCGCGTTCCACCTCGCTGCCCCCCCATCCCCCAACCAGGAGGTACAGTGTCACTTGTCTGGCCAAATAGTCCCCCTCTGTTAAGCCAGCCAGGGGGTTCGGTCGGCGCCGAACCCCCTGGCCAAGCCTATCGCGGCTGGTAACCGATCCAGCGCGTCAGCCGAACTCCGGCTGCAGCAATCCGTAGTTGCCGTCGCCTCGCCTGTACACTACGTTAACCACATCTTCGTCAGCGTTCAAGAAAACGTAGAAACTGTGACCCAGCAACTCCATCTGTTCGATGGCCTCCTCCGGTACCATAGGCAGAAGCTCAAAACGCTTAACACGGACGATCTCTCCCTGCACCTCCTCATCCTGCTCAGCGACGGGGAGTCCCTCTGCCACTGTTTGCATCCGATCTTGCCGCTTGCCCTTGTAGCGCGCGATTTGCCGGTACATCTTGTCCAATACCGCATCAATCGAGGCGAACATGTCCTCGGTACGTTCCTCAGCCCGCAGGATTTTGCCTCGCACGCGCACGGTCAGTTGCGCCACTTGGCTATGGGATGCATTGCGCGTGTTTTCCACCGACAGGTCCACCCGCGCTTCATCAATCGAGGGCAAGTAGCGGTCCAGCCTCTCTATCTTTTGATCGACGTACTCATTCAAGCGGGGAGTCATCTCCAGATTCCGGGTAAAGATGGATACGTCCATAGGCTGCCTCCTATAGCAGGTGATCTGGTGCCAGCAAAGCCCAACCAGCTAGATGCTGGCTTGGCTACTGCTGGCGTGGACGGGCCAACGTCAGAGCATATACACTGCGCACTCCCCCCTCGCGGAGGGCCACCGCGCAGGATTCTAACGTAGCACCAGTGGTGCATACGTCATCAACCAACAACACCCTAGTGTCAGCCAGCGCGTCACCGGAACAAGAAAAAGCCGCGTAAACGTTCTCCCTTCGCTGACTGGAATCGAGTTCCACCTGGGGCAGTGTCGCACGGTGCCGTATCAGCACACAATCGTTCACCGCCAGTCCAACCCGACGGCCTATCTGGCGGGCCAGCAAGCCCGCCTGGTTGTATCCACGCTTCTGCAGCCGAGTGGGATGAAGCGGAACCGGCACGACGACATCGACGGGCCTGCCGTGATGCAACCAGTAGATTGCCATCAGATCCCCTAAAGGCTCGGCCAGCACGGTGCGCCCACGATACTTGAGGGCGTGGATCGCCTCGCGTAGCACGCCTTCAAAGTACATGACGGAACGTATGCTCTCGATCTGCAAGGGAGAATTCCGACAACGTGGGCACAGCTCATCGGCAACTGCAGCATCCCCACAGCGAAAACAGATCGGCGGTTCAACACGGGGAAAACGGCTGATACACTCAGCACACAACCAAGCCCCCATCTGACGGCAGCCAACACAGCGCGGAGGATAGAGGATATCTAGAAACTGTCTACAGAGATTATACCAGTGGAGACCCACCGTTTGAACAACCGACACGGGCGCAGAAGCCTATCTCTGGTTTTCCCCCGCCGCACCAGATTGTCTAGAACATGCCCAATTGCCCGTTCTGGACCATTATGACCACCTGGATCACTGCCGGCCCGAGCAATATGATGAATATAGACGGAAAGATCAGGAACGCAATTGCAGGCAGCATCTTGATACCCGCCTGAGCAGCCAGCTCCTCAGCTCGCTGCCGGCGTCGCATGCGCATCTGTTCCGACTGAATACGCAACACCCGGGCGATACTGACGCCCAGTTGATCTGCCTGGATGATGGCGGCAATAAAAGTAGAGACATCCGGGACCTCCATACGGTCTGCCATCTCGCGCAGGGCCTCACGACGCAATTTCCCTAACTGAAGCTCTTGGATCACCCGAACGAACGCCTCACACAGTGCATTGTCCCATTTCTCGGCTACTTTGGCCATGGCCGCATCGAACCCCAACCCAGCTTCAACACAGATCGTCAGCAGATCGAGCGCATCAGGCAGCGCCTTGATGATATCGTTCTGTCGTCTCTTGATCTTGCTGCCCAGAGACAGGACCGGGAAGTAGTAGCCCAGTCCTGCGCCTACAATGGGCAGCACGATACGCTGCATCAGGGGGAGGGTCTTTGCCAAAAAGGTTCCAGCGAGTCCCAACCCCCCAAACAGAAGCAGGGCCAACAGCCGGGTGCCCAGAAACCTGGACATGTCGTAGGGATTGCCAGCCAAGTCCAACTTATGTTGGAGTGCTTTCTGGCTCTCGGAAGGTGAGAAGCGCATAGCAAACCCAGCCAGGCCCGAGATGATCGGTGCAATGACGCGCTCAGTGAACGGCAGGGATAACTCGATCTCTTCCAGCGTAACCGGCCGGTCGAGCGTGCCAAACTCTGCAAGACGATCCTCAATGCTTGGAGTCTCTCTCTTGCGTGCCATCTCTTATCCTCCTACGCTCGCTAACACTCCCACCCACTTGCCGTGTGACAACGAATTCGGACCCTCTCTAGTCAAAGTCGAATCGCAAACGAGCAGTTCCAGGTTTCCTGACTATACGTCGATCTGCATCACCTTGCTCATAACGGCAAATCCCGCTGCCACCCCTATGGCCGCGCAGGCAAGCATCGCATATCCACACTGATGCTCAATCATCTGCCCCATATATCCAGGATTGATGAGATAAAGGAATACCACCAAAAAGACCGGAATCAAACCGACCATATAGCCCGACATGCGGCTCTGTCCTGTCATGGCCTGTAGCTCACCCTTGATCCGCACGCGCTCCCGAATCGTATAGGCAATCGAGTCGAGCACTTCGGCCAGATTACCACCAACCTCGCGCTGCACATTGATCGCTGTGACCATCATATCCAGGTCGTCGCTAGGAACACGCCGCAACATATTGTTCATCGCGAGTTCCAGCGTCAGACCGAGCTGCACCTCCTGGACTACCCGTCCAAACTCGTCCGCGATGGGAGGTCCCATTTCGTGCGACACAGCTTCCATCGCTTGCAGGATACTGTAACCGGCACGAATGCCGTTCACCATAAGCTGGATTGTGTCGCCCAACTGATTAATGAAAGCCTTCAAGCGCCGGCCGCGCGCCATATTGACATAGATGCGCGGCGCAAAAAACGCGACCAAGCACACGACGGCAGTGATCAGGATATCCCGCTTCAGGAAGTAGACCACCCCACCGGCACCTACGACCAGAATGACGGTGGCCGCCATAAACTCTCCAACGGTGATCTTGAGATCGGCCCGTGCCAGTTGCGTCGCCATGTTAGCGCCCACACCACGTTGAGCTATGGCGCGGTTGAGGGCATCCCCTATCGGCGTCCTGCGCGTTGTGGTATCTGCCCGAGCAGCCATGTCCTCGGGAAGGCCAATGCGCTCCAAGCGGTCTTCGACGACCCTATCGCCCCGACGAGAGAGGACAAAGCCGACGGCGAGGATGACCATGCCGAGAACGGCTGCTCCTACGACTATCAACAGACCCAGATCCATCGCTCAACCTCCGCTATCCCACCTAGGGATCACATCGCCAAGTGAGAGAGCACACCGCCACCATCTAGCTCCGTCGATCGCCCACTCCATTCAAGACCGGACTTGAGGTTTTGGTATGATACTGCCGGGATCCTAGTATCGGCCCCGCCCGCCTATGCCAAACACAGTGGGCGGCAACTGAATGCCCGCTGCCTCGATCTTTGCCATCGACTTGGGACGCAGGCCTGTAGCACGGAGCGAGCCGACTATCTTGCCATCTTGGAAGCCCACCTGTTCGAACTTGAAGATGTCGGACATGGTGATCACGTCTCCCTCCATGCCCTGTACTTCGGCGATGGCAACCACTCGGCGGGACCCGTCCCTCAGTCGCTCCAATTGGCAAATCACGTCCACAGCCGAGGAAATCTGCTCACGAATGGCCCGATGGGGTAGATCCATCCCGGCCATCAAGATCATATTCTCCAGGCGGGCAGTCGCCTCACGAGGATTGTTGGCGTGAATCGTGCTCAGGCTGCCCTCGTGACCGGTATTCATCGCCTGGAGCATATCAAAGGCCTCCGGGCCACGGCACTCACCGACGACGATACGGTCTGGACGCATTCGCAAGCAGTTGATGACCAAGTCCTGAATGGTGATTTCACCTCGGCCCTCGATATTGGGTGGGCGCGACTCCAGCGTGACGACGTGCTCCTGACGCAACTGCAGCTCTGCAGCGTTCTCCACAGTGATGATACGTTCGTCATTTGGAATGTAGGCGGAGAGGAGATTCAGAAAAGTAGTCTTGCCACTACCGGTACCGCCAGAGACGATGATGTTCAGCTTTCCTGTCACGGCGGCTTTCATAAACTCCATCGACTCTGCGGTCACGCTGCCGTACTGGATCAACTGCTCTACGGTGAGCGGAATCTTGAAGAACTTGCGGATCGTCAACACGGGTCCGATCAGGGAAATCGGCGGAATCACAGCGTTTACTCGAGAGCCATCGGCCAGGCGCGCGTCTACGTACGGCATACTCTCGTCAATGCGCCGCCCCAAGGGAGCGACGATACGCTCGATAATGCGCATCAGATGCTCATCCGACTCAAAGACCAGACTCGCCCGAGTGATCCTTCCCTGTCGCTCGACGTAGATGTTCTTGGACCCATTCACCATGATCTCTGTTACGTGAGGGTCGGCCAGCAGCGGTTCCAACGGTCCCAGGCCCAGTATCTCTGCCACAATCTGCTCAAACAGCCGCTGTCGCTCTGACCGACTGAGAACGATGTGTTCCTCAGCCAGTATGGTGCCATACATCTCCTCGATCGTACGGCGCACTTCCCCCGTCTGACTGACATCCATCGTTGGATCCAGCTCTGAGATCAGCTTGGCCTGTATGCGCGTCTTGAGATCCATATAGGCATCACGGGCAGGGGCCGCCGGCTGCCGTCGCACTCGCACTTCGCTCGGCGCGCCCGGCTGTCCCGCCGTCTGCCTCTCTTTTTCGATCCGCCTCAGCAATGACACTATGTTACCTCCCCCACATCGTCAACTCGAGCGCAAGTCTCCCGTGGGCCCCAGGAATCTTTTATCCAAAGACACGACCCAAGCGGAGACGACTGGCATCTGCTCCAAGCTCCAGACTCTCCTCTTCCTGCTCCAGCAATACCGTATCGCGGATGTGTTGAGCAAGCTGCAGGATTCCCTGACTAACCGGCTGGTTCTGATCTCGCAAGATAAAGGGCACACCATGGTTAGCTGCTGCCTGGACGATTTGCTCATCCAGAGGGATCTGGGCAACTACTTTCATCATCGCTTGCTCGATCTGCTCCACTCGGATGCCCATGCGCCGATCCACACAGTTGACCACCAACGAAATCTTGTCTACCGGATAGTTTAGTCTATCCGCTACCTCAAGGAACAAGCGCGCACTTTTGATCGATGGAATACTCGGCGTCACAACAAGCACGGTTGTCGCGACCGCATCCAGAACAGCCAGCAGGACATCATCGATCCAACTCCACGTATCCACGATGACAATATCAAACTCATTTCGCATCAACTCTAGCAGGGCACCGATGGGCGTTGTACCCGGCGCCCCCTCTGGCATCGCAGTCGTCAGCAGAGCCTCAGCCTCTTCCGGATGGGGCGGAGCCAAAAGCGCCTTGATACCTGACCCGTGAGGGGCCAACACAGCGCTCAAAATCTCACTGTCAAGTTCACCGAGATGAGGAGCCAGGTCTGCCATACTCCGATGGGCCTGCAAGTTGAGCATCACGCCTACATCCCCAAACTGAACGGATGTATCCATCAGCCCGACCTTGATCTCCCCATCGGCCATCTGATGTAACGCGACCGCCAGGTTGACGGCGATGGTGGTGCACCCCACCCCCCCTTTGGGGCTATAGACCGCGACCAACTCTCCCTTACGCCCGGGCGTTCCTCCTGGAACTGAGCCGCGTTCACGCGTGGGAGGTGCGGGCGGAGGCGATTCTTGCCACCTCTCGTAAGCCCGGCGGATGGCGGCCATCAACTCATCGCCGCTGGGAGGCTTGGTGAGGAAATCCTGCGCGCCCGCCTGCATCGCCCGACGAAGATAGTCAGTCTCCCCCTGTACAGAGAGCATCACCACCTGGGTCGCTGGTACCTCACGCCGGATGATCTCCGTGGCGCTGATACCATCCATATCAGGCATGTTGATGTCCATCAGGACCACGTGCGGACGGAATTCTTTGGCCAGGTTTATCCCCTCTCGACCTGTGGATGCGGTGCCGACAACCTCGATGTTGGCGTCAAAGGAAAGGAGCTTGCGCAGATTCTCCCGCGTCTCCGCAATATCGTCCGTGATCAGGACCCTGATTTTATCCTGGGAACTCACACCCGCCCTCCCGTATCACTCGTGACAAAGATGAACATCACCAATCCCGCTCACTGCTCGGACGAAGTGGAAGTGGCGGCGGGTGGCTGGTACGACTCGGCTTCAGCTCGATTGATGGTATCCAAACCAACGATCCGGGGATCGGCCCCATACGGCAGCTTTGGTGGCAGCTCGATGTTGTAACGATCCATCAAGTACTGAAGCGTGACGGATTCTGTCGTCACCCGGTCCTCGTCGCCTGACCTGCGCAGCACAAAGCTGACATGGGCCCCCATCAACTGAGCATAGTCCAAAACCAGTGCATCCTGTCGCGTGATGGCCAATGTCAGAGGGGCCACCAACGGTGCAGGCGGCTCCTGTACCTCTTGAACAACAGCCCCCTCTTCTCCCGGTGGTACAGGCGTGGGAACCGGAGTCGGCTCTGGCATGAGGACCAGTGGCTCCTCACCCTCGATAGGCCAATCCCCGACCCGCAGCACGAGAGCGCTCTGTATCGTCAGTTGAGTCACCAGACGTGGGCGCTGGGATTCGCTGGGCGTCAAGTTGACCAACCAACCATTGGGCATCACTTCCAGCCGGCCCATTGGCCCACCCATCCCTGCGCACGCCGGATCTTCGGACGGAGAGAGACATTGAGCCCGGCTGGGCTGAACAGACTGAAACTCCTCGTCCACGTCCACCACAAGCAACGAGATGATCATATCCACATAGTCACCAGGTTGCAGCGCCCAGGCCACACTGGAATAACGCGCAACAGGCAGGGCATAGGCCACCAGGTTGCGCTCGTCGTCCGGAATCTGCAGAGACGCACTGGACCCTAGGGGTTCCTCAACCAGCATACTGGCCAGGATAAGTGATTCCCGCACGATGTCCACCCGGGCAACGCGCCCAACGACCTCCTCCACGGCAAAGATCGCGCCGTCAGGCACCTCATCCACGGTTCTGAGCTCCGTAGTCACTGCCGGGGCATCACCCCTGGCCATCTCTGGGGTGATCTCTGTACCCCGGGGAATGTCCTGAGCAGCGACCACAATCTCCACCTTGGGTATTTCGGGAGTCGGAGTAGGCGTTCCCTCCTCGTTGCCCCCGTCGCCCCCCCTGCCGTTGAGCAAAAAGATCGCCCCGACGGCCAGCGCTCCTATGATCAGAATCGCGCCAACGATTAGCAAGAGTCGGCTACCACGCATGTCTCCCTCCTAACTATCAGTGAGCACACCGATTAAATGATACTGGTTTACGAGGAAATTGTCAAGCAGCGTTGCCCATCCAAGATATGGAGAAAACTGAGAGCGGACGACATCCGCTCCCAGTTTTTTTTCGCCGTGCCCCGGTCATACCCTACTTGATCAGGCGCAGGTACATTAGTTCGTACAGCTCCTCAAAGATCGCCGGGAGCTTTTCCGGGCGGTCAGCATTGCGGTGGACGCCACCCGTCAGATCTGCCACCGCCTGCATCAGCTCAAAGTCCGCGGACACGCCCAGGGTGATTGTATAGACAATCACATTGCTGTTTCGGGCTTCGTGAGCGTAGTAGATCACACAGTCTTGGGCAGCGGTACCCGCACCATCCAGCCACTGGCGATCGGGGTCGCTGTAGCACGCATAGTTAGGGGACACATTGGCTATCCCGTCGGTCATCACGATCATCACGTGGGTCGCACCCGGGCGCCCATAGTGCCCACTGCGGGTGCTCAGCACATCTAGGCCATCCAACATCCCGCCGCCGATGCTCGTGCTGCCATCTGCCCTCGTGCTGTTTAGCGCGTCGATCACAGTGTTTTCGATCACCTCATCGGTGCAGGCATCTTTCCCCAGCCGGCGCACGCACTGCAGCTCACTGGCGATAACTGAATTGGAACTGTAGCGCACGTAGCCGACCTGGTCGACTTTCGGATCAAGGAGGTCGCGCACAAACAGCTTGGCTGCCTCGATCGAGGCGCGCATCGGCTGCTCGTCGTCGAAGATAAAGTCCTCCCGCCGGTCCCGGCTCTGGACAGGGCCAGTATCACAGGCAGGATAGTAGCTCACAAAATCGGTCGGACTGAACCCCCCGGGCCGATCCGCATGGTCGGATGGATATCCGCCAAAGCGAGCATCGCACGTGTT
>CAYUIS010000059.1:16680-28553 GCA_964444825.1 uncultured Anaerolineales bacterium
AGGGCATGTGCATGATGTACGCCCCCCGACCATCCCTCGAGGAGGCGGAGGTGGTCGTGCGCTCCAACACCCAGTACGAGTATCCCACACTGTAGAGATCCCGGTTATACGTGTTGTTCGTGTACGAGTACTCCTCCGCCTCGATAAAGTAGTAGTCATAGCCACCGCTCGTGTAGCGCTGCTCAGCCGAACAGTGTAGGGGAGTGCCGTTCGCCGCCCCATCCCAGCGCAGCGGATACAGGTCACCGCTGGGATAGTCTTCGTCGTCCCCCACCCAACAGCCATAGCACAGGGTGTCAAACTCCATCGAACCGGACTTGTCAAAAACGATGACCACGTCCAGGTTATTGATGTTTTCGGCGACGGCTGAGGCCTCGGTGAAGATGTCACTAAAGCCGGCGAACTGCATAAAGATCACCGGCACCTTGCGCCGGACTCTGATCTCAATTCTATACGCGGTATCCGAGCTTCCCGGCGGGTCCTGGAACTGCGCCGTGTCCAAATAGATCACGGTCTTGGTCACGCCCGAGGTGGCCCCGGTCACCGTGACGCCATCGACGACCAATGCCGTATCCGGGTCCATGACATCGTACCCATTCTGCTGCAGGTAGTCGATCGCCTGTATCCGGGACGCCTGCTCCAGCGGCAACTCGTACGCCGCCGCCAGAGTTGCCGAGTCCACCGCACGCACGATGCGCACGCGCTCGATATAATACAGGCCCAGATCCACGGCCAGCCCGACCAAGACCAACAGGCCAAAGATAGAGAATATGACAAGGATCAGCGCCTGGCCTCGCTCCCGGACGTCGCGGGAGCTTTCAGGTCGCTGAGGTTGCTCCTTGTGGGATTCTGTCGCCTTCATTTCACACCTCCCAAACCATCCATAGCTCATACCGCCTACTCCTCCCCCAAGCGGCCCGTACCAATCAACCGCATCGTAGACAGGGCGTACATCGTCCAATCCTCTCCAAAGGGCCCCACGATGTCAAAGCCCCACACCGTCTCGTGCCTGTAAAAGGTCTCGATGACGATAACTTCGTTCGACAATGGCTCGTACCCCGCTGCCAATCGCATAGCGTTGACCGAGGCCGCTTTGTCGGCATTGTCCTGCGCCAGATCCGACATCCTGTCGTCGTAGGTCGTGCTGGGGTACACAAAACTTGGTGGGGACATTTCCTGGTATATCACGGGCGAATCGTCCCGAATATAGATATGGGTAAAAACGACATTGACGTCTTCGGCCCGCAGTCCGGCGCTGTCGGCCGCGATACGGATGCGGTCAAAGACCCCAGCGATACCTTCGTCATAAAAGTGCGCGCGATATTCCTCGCCAGGAGGCGTACGAGCGGCCCAGCGGACCCCTTCCCGGTTCACCGACTGGAGCACCAAATAGTCGCGCAGGGCAAAGCCCGCCTCCACAGTGGCAACCAGCAGGAGCAGCAGAAATGGCAGGATCAGCGCCAGCTCTACCATGCTCTGACCGGACTGCTTCCGTTCCGTCCTCATCCCCGTCGTTTTACTCATCATTGCCCCTCCAAGTCTCAACCCTGGACCGGTTCCCCCGTCGTCCCATCTATGGTCAGTCGCTTCACCTGGCTGCCCGTGACCCCAACGACAGACCACACCAGTCGATCGCCGGCTTGCACATCCTGAACCGGGCGCAGTTGGGCCGTCAGGTCCAGCTCCGGATTGAGGGAAACAAAGGTGCCCCCACCGGCGTTCCACCAGGCGTTTAGCGCCGCCAGGCTATCCACCTGCCACTGCTCCTGATCAATGGCGGGCAGAGAGTAGGGGGTTGTCGACTCGCGCAGGAGCCGCGCACGCCCTTGATCCACCACGATCACAGCCAACCGTCGAGTGCTTGGCGAATAGAACTGGAACATCCAACTGACGTTCGCCGGCCATTGGCGCTCCCGGGTGCGCCAATGGGCCGCCACGATGGCCAATTGTCCGTCTGGCTGCCAGGAACGAGCTTCCTCCATCGCCGCGGCATAGGCCCCCTTGGCGGCAACCCCCTCAGCAAGAGCGGCAGGCAGATTCTGGGGAGCGCCTCCTCCTTCCGCCGCCTCCTCCCGGGACGGCCGATACAGGGCCAAGATCAACCCGACCAGCACCACCGCCCCTACGAGAGTCAAGACCAGCGGAATCAGCCACCGCCCCTCTCCCCTCCCAGTCACCTTGGCCACCGGTCAATCCCCCCCGAAATGATTCCGCATAAGGAGGGGCAGGAATACAGCATAATCGTCCGGCCCGACCGGCCCACCCAGCGTAAATCCAGCCTCTCGACCCTCGTAATACGTCTCCCAGTCCCCACCGACGCGGCGCAGGTAGGCCACGTGCAGCGTGGGCGAGACAATGGGCGCTTGCGCCATCACTGGCGCGCCGGTATCACCGCCAAGCTCCCGGTTGAGCACCGCCGGCTCAGACCAGTGGTAGACGCTGCCCCAGGACGAGGTCTCGACCATCGACAGCGCCCGCGAATACCGGATATCATAGTCCGCGCCTTCCGCGTGCCAGGCTACCGCGGGCATCCCCAGCTTGTTCAGTGTCCCAGATGGCCGTAGATAACGTAGGCTGATAGGATCCTGAGCGCCAGGTGACGAGGTATATGTGTAGGCCGGGGTATAGGCCCAATAGGGACCCTCATCCGCCACCGGTACCACCGCCCCGCCCTGGGTACCCACCTCGAAGACGGGGGTCCATTCGTGAGTATCGCTCAAGAAGCGTGTATAGGCCACGATGAAGGATTCCACTGTCTCCCCCGGGAGTGGCCACCGCCAGTCCCACGTCGCTACGGCATGGCCCTCCCGGGCAGCGATGTCCGGGTTGCGAGGGGGATGATTGCTATCCCCTCCCTCCCTACTGAGAGAAGTCGCAGATAGATCCCACCCAGTCGCCGTCCTGCGATTGTACATAATCTCAAAATCCTGTCGGTCCTCCCACACCACGTGTGCCTCTCCGTTAGACCACGCAATCGCTGGATCGAGACTGTCTCCACTGCTGCCCGGTATCGCTTCATCCGGCTGTGATACCCCTCCGCGATAGTAGATGGTGGCGACGCTGCCCGCGTCGTCGAGTTGCACATACACTAAATGTGGGACCCCACCACCATCCAGGGCGAGGTCCATACTGGAAAGCCGGGGGACAGCAGCAGCAGAGTAGGCGCTGACCACCGTCTGAGCAGCGCCACAACCACCCTCCGCCGTCAGGAGGCAGGTGGTGTAGGAGATGACGGTCTGCGTCGTATCATCTGCACAAGGACTCCAGGCGGAATACACCACGTGCGCCGTTGTGCCGGTTACGGCTACCGCTGCCTCGACAGCACACTCCTGCAACGAACCGCTGAACACAGGCACGGTGGAACTCCAGCCGCCTTCTTCGCTCTCCGACGCCCAGCGGAGCCACACCGAACCACGAGCTTCATCCGGCACAATCTCCTCCACCCAAACCACCGCCACCCGATCTCCGTCGGGACCGGTAGCCACGTCAGCAAGAAGCGATTTGAGCGTTGGGGCCATGGAGAGATTCGTCGGCGTAAGCGGGATAGCCTGTCTAGGGGCCGCCAAGACCAGCACCACAGTCAACGCCGACAGCCCTCCTGCCACCAAGGCAATGATCACCCACCACTTGCCCCGCCGTGAACGCCCATATCCGCCCATCAATCCCCCTTGTTCCTCCCTAGCTGCACCACCTCCTACTGGAGCAAGAGGTGGACGCGATAATTCCGTTCGTCGGCCACCACCGTGACCGACGAGGAATCGACCAGCAGGTAGCCGCCAGCCCAGGCCTGGGCATAGATGATATAGGTTCCCGGCGGGACGTTGTAGAAATGATACGTCCCGTCGTGGATGCTGAGTGTGCGGTACACCTGTCCACCGTAGCTGTACGCCACCACCCGCACACCGGTCAGAACCTGGGGCACGGCACCCGTCATTCCCCGCACCAACCCGCCGAAGGAGGCCGTCCCCGGCTCGACGGCTGGGATCGGCCACTCCTTACAGACGTTACACGCCACCTCGTCCAGATAGAACCACGTGCCATACTCATCAGCATCGTGCGTGGCATAGAAACGAACGGTAGCAGGCTGCCCGCTAAGCGTCGCCAGGTCCACGTCCTCGGTAAAGTCAACGCTAAAGCGCCGCCATACCTCCACGGGCGCCTCGGCCGTAGGACTGGGCGTGGGTGTGGGTCCCGGCGTAGGCGAGGGCCCCGGCGTAGCGGTCGGCGTGTTTGTGGGCGTGGGCGGCACCGCGCCCCCTTCCACAAATACATCGTCGATCAGTATCTGGGTCAACTCGTCGTCTAGCGTCTTTTTGTTGTTGTAGCCGCCAATGGTCAGATTGTGACTTCCCACCGCCAGCGTGCCCAGATCGAGCTGGAACTGCTGCCAGCCGGTGGTTATGTTGGACCCGCCATTCCCGTCCCCGCAAATCTGGACTATATAGTCATTGCCTCCCTGCCCATAGAGGACGCCATCAAAGCTCATCAACACCTGGCTACACTCGTCGCTCTCATACTCGGGTGATTGGGTCAGCCTGTACCGGAAAGAGAGAACGGTATCAACAGCGGGAGCGCCCAATACAAAGGTCTCCTGCCAGCCGCCGGACATGCCGTTCGTGACATCAACACCATCGACCCCTCCCACCATCACCCGCAGCCCTCCACCGGTAAAGCCACCGGAAGCGAGCCACTGACCACTCGCGTAGAGGGGTCGATTGGTGCCACGGAACGCGTCGTCCAGATATTCAAAGCCATCTGTGCCAGCGTCAAAATCAGCGTCCAGAATGGTGGTCGGAGGCACCGTAGGCGTCGGCGCAGGCGTCGACGTGGAGGTTGGCGCAGGCGTGGGTGTATCAGTTGGCGGGCCAGGCGTCGGCGAAGGGCCAGGGGTAGGCGTGGGCGTCGGGGCCGCCTGGGGCCACAGCAGCGCGCTGGGATCGCCCGCCCCATCCTCGATCTGTGCGTAGAGCTGGTCATCATAGTCTATGGTGTTGTAGATACTGCAGTCGGCCAGGCTGCCTCCGGCGATCCAATACCCTTCCACCGTGATGTGCGTTATCGTGAGAAACTCGGGCGGGATCACCGGGATCTGCACCCCCTGGGAAATCCAGGGGTCGAGGACATCACACACCGGAAAGTTCCCTCCCAGCGAGTCGTGCAGGCGCATTGAAAAGGCCCCCTGGTACTGGTAGTAGCCGGTCCGGGCGGTCGCAGGCCCCGTCGCCCCGGCGTCCCAATAGCTGGAAACGGTCGCTGGGTTACCCTCAAAGCCGTTGACCTGGAGAAGCTGGGTGCACTCCCTCAAACCTGGCGCGTCGTACTCTCCCAGATCGCCCGCTCCCTGGCATACCAGGAATTCATCCGACCGGCTGGTGTAGGGCGGGGCGCTACTGCTGTATTTGGCGTGGGCGATCCCCACCAACACCTCGTCATCCATGGCCACCGTGGTGCTGGTGCGGAACGTCCAATCGCTGCTCCTCGGCTCCTCCACATAGGCGTAATAGTAGCTAAAATCAGCGCCACTGCGCACGATACGCATCCACACCGGTGGTGAAGGAGCCGGGTCGAGTTCGTTGCCGGCATAGACGGTGCTGCCGCCATCCTGCTCCCGGTAGGCGAACTGGAGCCGGCGGCCGTCGGAATCCCTGGCCGCCAGCATCACGTGCCGGCTGCTTGCGGACGTGCTGTTACGCACCATCACCCCCAGCTTGGAACCAGAGTTGCCAGGAGGCGATACCGCTCGCAGGCGCACGTCAAAGTTCCCGGAGACTCGCTGGTAGACGAAGAAAAAGTTGTCGCTGTTACCCCAGATGGCGCTTCCCAGCGCGCTGATCTGCAACTGACCGCCGCTCTCCGTCACGCTGCCATTGACCCCAGATCCAATCGCAGCAGTGGACCATTTGCCATCAAAAGAACCATCGTCAAAGTCATCGCCATACTCTGTGCTGTCAACCGTGCAGTCAGCCTCCACCTCGTAGGGTCCAAAGATGTTGTTCGTCTCGATCTGTTCATCGATATAGTTGGTTGTATCCACCTGCGCCCACACCTGGTGAATGCCAGGCCCCAGGCGAACGGGGATGGATATCAGCTCCGTGCTGTAGGCACCTATGCCCGCCATCCACTGTTTCCCATCGCCGATCTGCCCCAAGGTGGGCGTCACCGGCGGGTCTATGTACAGATCGACGTCGAACAGCTCATCCACCTCCACAGCCCAGGCCGAAACGTTCTCCACCTGGATGTTGAATGGGATGTACTCATTGGCGGGCACTACGTCGCCGTAGGATTCGGGGTAGAATACGTCGGTGATCTGCAGATCGGGCGGGAAGGGCAAGATGCGGATCTCTGAGGAACAAGCCGTGGCAAGACAGGTCTCCGGAGGGCTACCCGGAGGCGTGCAGTCCGCTGGCGGGCCAGAGTTGTCGTGGGTCTCTAATCGGTAATAGCCCGCACTATCCACCGGGATCTCCATCGACATATCCAGGTTATCCCCACCGCCATCCACGCTGACATTATTGTCGATCACCACGGACTCGACACCGCCGGTGATGGTGGTGCGGCACCAGAGCAGCGAATAATTGGCCAGCGGGTGATCATAGATATCCACACTGATCGTCTCCAGCGGCGACACCTCGTAGCTGGAGGGCACGATGTAGGGCACACCTTCTGGCCGGAACCAGGCTTTGGTGGCTGTGTCCGTTTTCTCGCCAGGATCCCACACATTATCCCCATCCATGTCAATCCAGGCCCTCAGCGTAGCCGTCACCGGTTCGTTGGCATAGATCATCCGCCGGGCAATGCCAGCGCCGTTGGTCAAATCCTCGGCGTACTGATTGTCCGGGTCCTCCACGCCGGAATAGTCATAGGCCCCAGCATTGGTGGAGAAACTGACCAGCACGTCGGGCAGAGGCACATCATTGATATCGGTGACCAGCGCCTCGACCAGGTGACCCCGCTCGAACGGCAGTGTGTTCGTCACGTACTCGAAAGGAATGGCTATCTTGTACCCACCTGGAGGCGGCGTAGACGTCGCCGGCGGTTCGGTTGGGATAGCCGTATTGGGAGGTATCGGCGTAGGTGGAGGTGTGTACACACCGGGCGTCACCACTATGGGCGTCGGAGACGGTTGCCACACCTGTACACCCTCGTTGACCATATTGGCCCGACCCGTGACCCGCACCCCTCTGGGAGCGATGACGCGCAAGAAGGGATCGATAAGCATAACCCGATGGACCACTTCGACCTGTACCTGCAGACCTGGCAGGCCAGGGTGATCCTGTGTGATCTTGGTCGCCTCCCTATCCCACTCCTCACCGGATACCCTCACCCCAAAAAAGCCCGGCTCGACAGACGCAGAAGGATACAAATCCTCGCTCAGCGCCTTGTAAGCTTCGTCGATACGCAGCCCCGCCGCCCGCTGAAAGGCGGTCTCTTTGATCAAGGCAACACGCCGGGCATAGTACTCAGCATCACTCTCCTCGCCATAACAGATGTAGGCTCCGTCGTTGTCAAGAAAGTCCTCGACCCTGGTGCCAAGGGAGCTTGCGCTGGGGCAGTAAACTTCGTCTATGGTCTGGCCCTGAACCGGGCGGTAGGTCACGGCCCAACGAGCCGCCTCGCGGGCAGCGTACTGGACAGTCAAATAACCTTGAATGATCAAGGCTCCCTCGATGAGCACAAAGAGAATAAGCAGCAAGACAGGCAGCATAAGGGCAAACTCGGCTATAGCCTGTCCCCAGGGTCGAAGGGAACGAGAGTTCGACAGCACAAGTTTCCATTTGGGGAAGAGCTTCATAGCTTTTTCCTCCTACACACACGTACACACCACATCAAAGGCGACGATTCGATCTCGCAGCCCTCGTCGTTTTCACCTTTCCTACAACCAATTATACCTCAAACAGCTATGCACATGCAAGTGTACTTTTGTACTACCCTATGACGGGCACTCCCCGCCACACTACCATAATACCATACTTACGTGCACACTACGTTAACAGAATATTAAAGACAGCATAGATACGAACAAAGCCTCGCTGCGCGAGGCTTTGTTCGACTATGTACTCAGCTATGCTCGTTACGGGGCTACTGACTAAACCTGGCTCACGATGTTGCTAAAGATGTTGGCAATGGCAGGACCGAGCAAGGCTAGAATGACGATCACCACAATGGCCACCAAAACAAGAATCAACGCATATTCGACCAAGCCCTGTCCCTCTTCGCGCGGCATATACAGCATCTGTACTCACCTCCCTTCCATCTAAGATACAACCATTATAGCAGAATTTCTTCACCAAAGCAATAGGAGTTTTGTACTACTGGTATGCCGCCTCCCGGAATGGTCAAACTGGCAAGTCGAAGGTGATCTTTGTTCCTCTTCCAAGGCCGCTATCAAAAAAGATCTGCCCACCCAACATCTCGATACGCTCGCGCATCGTAGCCAGACCCAGCTTATCCGCATCAGGTGAGTTCAGGGCATCGGTAAGCTCAAAACCACTACCGTTATCCTCGACAGATACCCGAACCACGTCGTCCGACAAGTCCAACGAGATCTGGACATTGGCTGCGTGCGCGTGATCAACCGCATTGTTGAGCAGTTCCTGGACGATCCTAAAGATCGTCACCTCCTTGTGGGATTGCACACGCCGCTCTTTGCCGGTAACCATCAAGTTGGTAGAAATGCCACTATTGTCGGAAAAGGTGTCCACATAGCGCCGGAGGGTCGGGACCACACCCAGGTCATCAAGCATCATCGGACGCAGACTGAGGATGAACCCCTTCACCTTCTGAAACGTCGCCGCCACGGCAGTCCTCAGGTTGGCCAATTCGGTTCGCGCGCGCGCAGTGTCACTCTCAAACAATCGCTCACATATCTCAGCCTGGAGGATCAGGTTGGTCAGCATCTGGGCCGGCCCATCGTGCATCTGGCGGCTGAGCTTTAGCCGCTCCCGTTCCTGGGCCTCAATGATACGAACGACCAGGGGTTGGGCGGGTTCCCCTTCCTCCGCAATTTGAGGCTCAGGGCTGGCGCTGGCGCCGATCTCGACCACAGTCCGAAGCAGATCAAGGTAGCGCGAAATGCTGCGCTGGTTGTTCTGGAGCTTTTCCAACTGCCCGCGCATCGTGAATAGGCGCTGTTGTGTATCCAATACAGTCGTGTACGCCTCCCGGATATCCTCCCGGGACACGGTATCCAACGCTGCTTCGATCTGTCGCAGCCGGTTGGTCACCTGTGAGTTACGCTGGGCCAAGCGCTCTACCTCGCCGGTTGTCTGCAGAATCAGCAGATCAATCTCCTTGAGCTCACGTTGCGCCTGCTCGTACTCCCTGTTGCACTCGTCCGCGAACTTTTCGAACGAAGCAGCACCGCTTTCGATCATAGTGGCCATTCTTCTCGCTCCCTGTTCTTCCTAGTGAATTACTCACGCAAGGGCACCCACCCGTGCCTCAGAGCGTAGACCGCTGCCTGGGTTCGATCTGCCACCCCAAGCTTACTCAGGATAGACGTCATGTGATTCTTGACCGTCTGGTGGCTAATCCCCAGATTGTAGGCAATCTCCCGATTGCTCATCCCCTGAGTAACCAGTTCGAGGATCTCCATCTCACGAGGAGAAAGTGGGGCAAAGAACTGTGACTCCTCGTCAAAGACCCTACCACCAAACCGCCGAAACTCTTCGAGAAGCCACTTGCCAATACCATCCTCATCCAATACGGTCTCATCGACAACGTACTGGCCCTGACTCACCAGCCGAATGACATCCACCAACCGATCAGGGTTGACATCTTTGGAGCAGTAGGCTGATGCTCCGGCTCGAATCGCGTGATAGATCTGCTCAACATCATCGTAGGCAGTCAGCATAACAACCTTGATCTCGGGACAGAGCGCCTTTAGCTTGCGCGTCGCCTGAAGGCCATTGAGGGTTGGCAGGTTAATGTCCATCAGAACCACGTCTGGAAGCAGCGCCTGTGCCTGCTCGACCGCCTCCGGCCCGTCGGTTGCCTCGCCGGCGATGTGAAGGTCAGCGTGCGTGGCCAAGACGTTGTGCAGTCCCTGGCGGAATAGTGGATGGTCATCCACAATCATCACACGTATCTTCTCCATCATACATTGTCCCCACAACGTGCTATGTTGACGGTATGTGTATAGTATACCACACGATGGTCAAGAAGCACAACTCAAGAGACCAGCACCTGAGCACGGCTGCTTTCAGGGACCATACACCTGCCTCTGGAGGACAAGGGCTCTGGCTACGGCGAGCCTCTCCATCGAAACAGCTTGACCCTCCCATTCTGGAAAGTCGCCACCAGATCCAGACCCTCCACCGCCGCTCCACCATAAAGCTCCGCCAATCCTCTCGATCGGTTAGAATCCAACACCACGTGGGTGACGTGATAGCGCTCAACTACCGCCACGAGCGTCTCCACGCCACCGTTGGGCACAACCACAGATGGCAGACCGGTGTGATAGGTGAATCCCGGCGGGTTATTGACCATAACGACTATATCAGGTGAGACCTCATGTGCACCTAGCCACAGGCCGATCTCACGATATGCCACATCGGCATCCTGCCAGGCTGGCAACGTGTTTGACGCCGCGTAGAGGCTCAAGGCCACGGCTGCCATCACTATCGCCACAGTGAACACCTTCCGAGCTTGCTGCATATTCCAATAGCGACGACGCCGCGCCACCCACCCCACGACCACATCCAATCCCTCCATCGCCGCCGCAAATAGAAAAGGCAACAGTACCCCGCTGGAGTGAAAGAAACCACCGCGCCAACCCGGAAAGGTAAAGACCAAGGAATGAGTCAGGTACAAGACAAAAAGGTAGGTGAGAGAAAGAAGAAAGGGCAAACGCCGGCGCAGCCGGCCAAAGCCGACAACGGCAAATGGGAGCAAAAAGACCAGACAATCTTCGGCCAGGAAACGTTGAAAGTTGATCCACAGTGCAGAAAGCTTGGAATCCAGGATATTGCGCCAGCCCCAGGCCAGGTAGGACCGAAATGAGAGATCACAACCAAAACAAGCGATATCATCATAGGTACGTAGCCAAATCGTCTTGGTGCCCGCCGGAGGAAGGAGAGCGCCAACGGTAGAGAGATTCCGAGCAAACCAGGGTGCCATAACCAGCAAGTAACCCAGAAACACCGGCGCCAAGTATCCAAGGATAGGACGCAGGGTTCCAAGTGTGGTTCTGGGTCTGTGCCCACCGTCACACAACAGCCTGGAGAGCACTGGAGCAAGGGCAACCACCGGGAGCAGAAGAACACCGTCGGCGCGCGTCAGATGCGCCAGACCCACCAGCAGGCCAATCAACAGACCGGTCCCCAGTGAGGTGTGCGCCCTCTCCTCCTTTCGCTCCAGGCTCCGCCCTGCCAGCCACAACGCCAGACAGCCCAAGATGGCAAACGGGGCAAATGTCTCTGGAAGAGTCCAGAAGGGAAAGAAAAAGCCGCTGAAGAGCGTAAGCAGGCCCGCAGCCCAGGCATGCCTACGTACACCAGCCACACGCCAAGCAACCTGATAACTGAGGACAGGAAGCAGAGCAGACAGCGCGACAAACGGAAACTGGGCCGCCAGGAACAGGCGTCCCAGCCAAGGAAGCAGGACAATCGACGACGCAGCCAGCATAGCCGGAAGAGGCATCCAGTAAAGGAACCCAGGACGGGGAACCCCCGGCGGGAGGTCGAGGTAATGCCAGAGAAAAGGCACTGTGAAGCCATATCCCTGCGCCAGCCGCCATCCCCCCACGGTATAGAAATAGGCGTCCACATAGGGCGGCCCAGGCAGCAAGCAGGCGACCGTTAGCCGCACGATCAAGGCGAGACACAAGAGTGTCAGCCAGTCACGCAGATTGCCACGCACCATTTCACTTCCTT
>CAYUIS010000060.1:0-15381 GCA_964444825.1 uncultured Anaerolineales bacterium
AGTCGCTGTCGCCAATCAGCCCCGCGAAAGTGTACATCCAGACGCTCGGCGACGCCGTCCTCCACAGGCAACGTATAGGGAATTGGATCCGTCTCCTCAAAACGGAGGGCGGCCAGTACGCGGTCGCGATAGGTTGTCAGTTCGTTTTCCTCACTTGATGTACGTCGTCAGGAAATCTATACCCTGGTTCTACGTTGACCCACCGCTAGAGCTGATCGGCTCCAAGGGATCAGGGTGTTCATGATATCTCACGATCGGCCCATCTATCGGCGCCGCCCAGCGCACGCCGTTGGCGATGACGCGCAGCACCTCGGACTGGTAATAGATCGGGAAAGTCTCGTGGCCGGGTCGGAAGTAAAAGACCTTGCCCTTACCCCGCTGGTAACAGCACCCGCTCCGGAATACCTCCCCACCCTCAAACCAACTGATAAAGACCAACGTGTCGGGGGCCGGGATGTCGAAACGTTCGCCATACATCTCTGTCTGGGGAATCTCAAAGTACTCCTCCAGTCCTTCGGCGATGGGATGGCCTGGCTCGGCCACCCAGATACGCTCCCGCTCCCCCGCTTCACGCCACTTTAGATTACAGGAGGTACCCATAAGCTTTTTGAATATCTTGGACAGATGCCCCGAGTGCAACACGATCAGCCCCATACCATCCAGCACCCGCTCATGTACTCTGTCCACGATTTCGTCGCTCACCTGTCCGTGCGCCTTGTGGCCCCACCACATCAGCACGTCAGTCCACGCCAGCGCCTCCTCTGTTAGGCCATGCTCCGGCTCTTCGAGCGTCGCGGTGCGGACCTCGAGTCCCTCGGCGCGCAGGTGGCTGGCAATCGCCTCGTGAATACCGTCCGGATATGCGGCCCTCACCTTTTCATCGGTCTTTTCGTGGAGATACTCGTTCCACACAGTTACGCGTAATGGATTACTCATACCGCTTCCCTCCTCGTCTTCTTTATGATGTTTGCTCAACTGCATCGTAATTTCCCGCCTCATCCATAAACTCCCGGGGCAGAAGCTTTTCGGCGTTGGCCACGTCGGCCAGCGGCGCCAACCCCAAAGTCATGTCCATTGACTCTATCACATCGTCGCCTCGATGACCTGTTGAACGTTTTCACACCATCTCGGGCTGTTGATAGAAGAACGTGTTCAAGGCCAGCGCCGCAGCCCCAACTATACCAGCCTGCCACCCAAAGCCGGTCGGCTGCAGCCGCACCTGCTCACCCAGGTTGGCGAACGAGCGTTGGCGCATAGTCGCTTCAGCAACCGGCAGGAGCAAGTCCCAGCCCTCAGCCAGGATGCCTCCCACGACGATCAGTTCCGGATTAAAGGTATTGACCAGGTTTGCCAGTGCGATACCCAGGTACCGCGCCCTCTCATCCAACATTCCTTGGGCGGCCACATCGCCAGCCCGAGCCGCGGCAAACACCCGCTCAATCGGTTTCCCGTCCCCTTTCCGTAGACAAGTGGCCAGGATGCCATCCTCTTCACGCGCTGCAAGTTCCTCCGCCAGACGCACGATCACCGGCTCGGATATCAGCGTCTCCAGGCATCCTGTGTTCCCGCAACGACACCCTTCCCCTCCATCGGGTATGATGGTCGTGTGCCCGATCTCTCCAGCCCCAGCGCCACTGCCCCGGTAGAGCCGGCCATCGACGACAAAACCAGCCCCCACGCCGATACGCGCGTACACGAAGGCCAGCGCCCGCACGTCTTGCCCAACCCCCGACACAGCCTCGCCCAGCGCCATCGCCCGAACGTTGTTATCCACACAGACGGGCAGTCCAGTACGCTCACTAAACCAATCCCGTATCGGCACGTCACACCAGCCCAAATTGGGCGCCAGGACGTTGACGCCCGTAAGCGGGTTGACCAAGCCCGAGGCCCCCACCCCGACGCCCACCACGTGCTCCGGCCTCACGCCACTCGCGCAAACTACCTCGTCGACCAGGTCGGCTATATCGGTCAGCACCTCTTCAGCCGCTTCCTCAAGTGCGTGGGTCTGTAAGCGGTGCGTGACAAGGTGCGTGCGCAAGTCGGCCATCGCCACGCGCACACTGCCGATGCCGATGTGAATCGCGACCGCATACCGGGCTTCCGGCACCAACCGCAGGGCGGTCCGGGGGCGTCCCACCCCCCGGCGGTGATCGAGCTTGTCCCCATCCTCCTCGACAACGATGCCACACGCCAGGAGCTCAGATATCAAATTCGTTATGGTCGTCGTCGAGAGCCCTGTCAACTCTGCCAGCCGGACGCGGGAGACGTACTCGTGCCGGCGCAAGGCCACCAACACGGCATTCACGTTGTGGGACTTGACATCACTGGGACTACTACCTATCGGAATGAGGTTTCGTTGGATCATCTTCCCACTTCTGTCAGATCGGAATTAATTAATCAAGAGGCGAAATTAAATCAAGGGTATTATACACAAAGTCAAACGGCTGTCAAGGAGGAAAAAGGATAGGGCAATCGCATTTAACGCTCCTAGCCCTCGTCCCCGAGGGCGGCTTTCACGAAATCGGGCTGCAACAGCGGGTTTTCGTCGCGCAAGGCGCCCCCGAGACGTGGGCTGGGAGCTGTGGTCAACCAAATGCAATTGCTCAGGGAGAAAGGAGGAAAAGCTGGCGACAGGAACGAGGGAAACATAAAGCGCTGTCCAGGGGACATCCCTTGGACAGCGCCAACTGAGGAGGGAAAAATGCAAACCGGCGGACTAGATCTCCCTGAGCCACTTCTGCCAGCGGTGGACCGGCACCATCGCCGCCATCGCGGCATCCCCAAATCGTGCCCGTGCATTTACCCGCGCCCCCCACACCGCGTTGCGCACCTTGGTGAGAGATACCTGCTCAAACAGACTGGACAGCAACGGCCAATCCTCCACCAGGATCGGCTCTGGGGCCAGTTTCTCCGGCTGCCAATGGAGCACCAGCGCCGCCCACGTCAGCCCAGCGCCAAAACCGACCATCACCACGTGGTCGCCGGACCGCAGACGCCCCTCCTCCAGCGCGTCATACAGCGCCAGAGGGATCGAGGCCGCCGACGTGTTGCCATAACGGTCAATGTTGACCATCACCTTGTCCTGATCTATCCCCAACCGGCGTACCGCCAGTTCAATGATACGGGCGTTCGCCTGATGGGGTATGACCAACTCGATATCGTCCCACGTCAGGCCACTATCCTGGACGACGTTGATCACCGACTCGGTCATCTTTCGGGTGGCGAACTTGAAAATCCGCCGACCGTCCATCCGCAGGTACTGCTCACGGTTTTGCAGCACCTTTTCGCTAAAGGGGTTAGCCACTCCATAGCCCGGTGCAATGAGTGCATCCCAGTCGCTGCCGTCGGAGCCGAGCTCACAGCTCAGAATCCCGGTGGGCTGGTCGCTCGCCTCCAGCAGGACCGCCGCGCCACCATCCCCGAACAGCACGCAGGTGTTGCGATCCGTCCAATCCACCGCCGGTGACAGTGTCTCCACCCCAACGACCAGGATCTTGTCGTACAGACCGGTCTGGATGAACTGGCTGGCAGTGACCAGGCCGTAGACAAAGCCGGTACAGCCTGCCACCAGGGTAAAGGCCCCCGCCCGGGTCGCCCCCAGTTGATCCTGCACCATGCTTGATACCGGCGGGCAGAAATAGTCGGGGGATGAGGTGGCGATAATGATGAGGTCGATCTCCTCGGGGCTGACGCCAGCCCGCTCCATCGCCTCCCGGCACGCCGCCACCGACATCGTGGACGTGATCTCGCCCTCTCCGGCGATCCGTCGCTCTCGAATGCCCGTGCGGCTGACGATCCACTCATCGGAGGTATCCACCATCTGCTCCAGATCGTGGTTGGTAAGCACACGCTTGGGGACGGATTTGCCCCACCCAGTGATACGGCCGTATCTGTCCATGAGACTCCCTCCTTTTTGCAGCGTTCAAGATGAGACAACACTCACGGGAGAGAGAAGTTACGGCGTTTCCGGGGACTGGAAGGGAAGACCCTACGTGGGGCGAGACATATACAGATGGCCTAGCGAGAATCCCCGTTCCCGGTAGTAGGGCCGCGTGCCCACGGCCGCGATTACGGCCAGTCGCTGATAACCCTCGTGACGGGCGATACGTTGGGCCTCGTCCAGCAATTGCGTGCCCAGACCGGTGTGCTGGGCTACGTCCTCATCCCTGGCTCCCAACTCCAGCGCAGGGCCGTAAACGTGTACCTCGCGGACGACTGCGCAGCCCGCCAGCTCATCAATCGGTGGCTCAAACTCGGCTCGGGGTAAAGAAAGCCGCAGAAAACCCGCCAGCCGGTCCTCAGGTGTGACGTAACTCAGAAAACACTCGCGGGTCGCATCGGTGTCATAGTCTAGCCGCTCCTGCCTGAGCGTGCCCCCGTCCACCGTCCGGCCGCGGATCTCTCGGCAACGGATGCACTGGCAGGATAGACCCTCCCCGGCCATATGGCGCTGTACGATCTGCCGCAGGTTCGATTTCTTCACCCCGGCCACGATGTTGGGGGCCGGGATATCGCGCATCAACCGGTTGACGCGGCAATAGCGCGGTATGAGCGTCTTGCATTTTGCCAGCAGCTCCACCAGCGTCTGCTCGTCGTATGGTTGGTAATCCCCACCCTGCCAGCGGGCGTGGAGCTCGGTATCCGGCAGGAGCGCTGTGGGATAGATCTTGAGCTCATCCGGCCGCAGCGCCGGGTCGTCCCACAGACGCCCGAAATCCGCCACATCCCCCTCCGGCGTAGCGCCCAGCAGGTTGGGCATCCAGTGCACGGCGATCTTGAAACCGCCGAGCCGCAACAACTGCATCCCACGCCGCGTCTCTGCGACGGTGTGGCCACGGCGATTGCGGGCCAGGATATCGTCGTCCAGGCTCTGCACGCCCAACTGGACCTTGGTCACGCCCAGCCAGCGCAACCGGCGCACCTCCTGGGGCGTGATACAGTCGGGCCGCGTCTCCACGACCAGCCCTACGTTGCGGTGCCGGCTCCCTTCGTTGATCTGCTGTGCTTCCTCAATCGAGGATGCCGTCCGCCCATTCAACGCATCCAGGCAGCGGCGCACAAACCATTCCTGGTAATCCTCTGGATAGCAGGACCACGTCCCCCCCAGGATGAGCAGCTCGACCTTGTCGACCGTGTGTCCGATCTCTGACATCACGGCGACGCGGCGGGAGGTCTGGGCATACGGGTCGAATTGGTGGGAGGCAGCCCGCATCGCGCCAGGCTCATCCGGAAGATAGCTCTTGGGCATCGACGCTACGTCTGGGCAAAAGACGCATTCTCCGGGGCAGGGAGAGGGCTTGGTTAGCACCGAAACCGGCGCCACGCCAGAGATGGTGCGCACCGGCTTGACGCGCAACCGCCGTTTTATGTCGGGATCTGGCGCACGCCCTTCCAGCTCACAGAGCTGCAGATAGCCGCTGAGGACCTGGCTCTTGGCGAGAATAGCGCCATCGGGGAAGGGGTGTCGATACAGGATGCGCGTCAACTGCCCCCCAGATAGCTCTGAGGCAGCCGCGATCTCCTCCAGGATAGCGACGAGCAGATGACCGTGCAGATCCAGGTCGAACGCAGTCCGGCTTGCTACCCGCCACTCCCGTTCACGCTCTGCGCTCATACACCATGCTTGCCAGCAACAGGGAGAGCCCTATTGCATACTATGCCGCATTCGACTATAATCCCCATAATGGACGAGACGAGCATCCAGAGACTGCTGGCGCTGAACCGCGAGTTCTACACCACCCTGGCCCAGCCCTTTGCCGCCACCAGATCGATCTCCGACCCAGCTCTGACGAGCATTCTACCCTATATCCCCTCCGGTGCAAGGGTGTTGGACGTCGGCTGTGGCAACGGCCGCCTGGCGCTGCTGCTCGACCGTGAGCGCCCCGGTTCGACCTACGTTGGGCTGGACGTGGTCCCAGAACTGATCGAATTAGCCCGCGCCCAGGATGACCGTCTCGCGGCTACCACGGCCGAGTTCCACGTCGCCGACATCACCCACGCCGATTGGTCCCAGGCGCTCCAAGACAGGACATTCGACTGTGGCGTGGCTCTGGCGGTCCTCCACCACATCCCCAGCTTTGGCCTGCGTGTCCAGGTTCTCCAGGAGATCGCCTGTCTTTTGGCGCCGTCTGGCCGCCTGATACTATCCACCTGGCAATTCCTCGACAACGCCCGTATGCGCCGCAAGATCGTGGACTGGGCCAAGGTGTCCATCCCGCCTGACACTTTGGAACCCGGCGACTACCTGCTTGACTGGAAGCGCGAGGGGTCAGGTCTCCGCTACTGCCATCTGGTGGATGAGGACGAAATAAACGCTCTCTCCACCCAGATCGGCTTTCACCTCCACGAATCCTTCCGCGCTGGCGGCCGCGAGGGAGACCTGAGCCTGTTCGCCATTCTCGAAAGGGCCGCCTAGCACCTTTTTTACTGACCAGATTGGTCCAATCTTAAAGATTGGACCAATCTCAGGAGGAATGGGGATGAGACATCGAGTCGTCGCGCTTGTGACCGGCTGCATCGTCCTGAGTATGCTTGCTTGCACCCTGCTGTCCTGTCGCTCAGGAACCATACCGCCTGAACCCGTAGCCCCATCACCCTCCCCCGTCACTCCGGTCGAGCCGGAAGAACCCACCCCCGACTTCCAGCCCCAGGCCCCGGCCGCACCCACCGACCTTAACGTCCCGCTGCGGATCGACAACCCGCTCGACGTGACCCGCACCGATGAACCGGTGACGTCGGGTGTGCCGTTGCCGCGTGGACTGGCCATCGCCGACCCGGCAGACCTGCGGCTGGTGGATCCAGAGGGCAACCCTGTGCCCGCCCAGTTCACCCCCCTGGCCCGCTGGGGAGGTGGACCCGACGATGAAGATGCTTCCATCCGCTGGGTGCTGGTCGACTTTCAGGCGACCGTCGCCCCACAGTCCACTGCTTACGTCTATCTCCAGGAAGGCGGTCCGGGGCCTGATCCAGACCTTCCGTTGGCCATCACCGATGGTCCGAACCGGCTCACGGTGGACACCGGGGCCTCGTTCTTTACCATCAGCAAGATCGACGGCAGTGTGATAGCCCCCGGCCTTGCTGCCCCCATCCAGGTTCATCTGGATCGGTCAGATGGGATAACGACCCCCATCACTGCCCCGGTCACGGTCAGCATCGCGCTACAGGGGCCAATGCGGATATCCATCCACGTTCAGGGCTCCTACGGCAGCGGCGCCGGCCTCGCCCCAGCCCTGGACTATACCAGCCGCTACTGGTTCTACGCGGGACAGCCCACCGCGCGTCTCTTTCATACCACGGAGAACAACACCCTCTGCCCCCTGGTCGAGGACGGGCAATTGGATTGCTACGACATCGGTTCCGGCGGCAGCGTCACGTTCGCCGACCTTTCGCTCATCCTCCCTACAGATTTGGGGCCCGATCTCACCTGCCAGGCAGGCGGGGAGTTGGGGCCAGTCAGCCGCAACCTGGACGACGAGCTGATCGTACATCAGAACTCGAGCGGTACCAGTGGCTGGGACACTTATCTCAGGTTGACCGATTGGGACGGCAACTCGTTGGACGCTCGCCCCCGTCTGCAATCCACCGTCACCTTCCGCGGCTATCGCACCAAGCTGGGAGGGGGTACGGTGGACAGCGGCGACCACGCCCCCGGCTGGCTGGGCGTCGCGGGTGAGAACGGTGGTTGGACAATCGGCGTGCGCGACTTTTGGCAGGGCTTTCCCAAGTCCCTTCGCGCCCGGCCTGACGGGGTCCTCGAAGTGGGCCTTTTCCCCGCCGAGTTCGGCTCACCCGCCGGCGCAACCGGCGATACAACCGGCCCTATGTTCACCCTCCGCGCGGGGGAGCACAAGACCCACGAGATCGTCCTCTCCCCCACGCCGCCGCCCTCCCGCACCCTCGACCTCCCCACCCTCCACCCGCTCTTCGCCGCCGCTCCACCGTCCTGGTACGTGCAGAGCGGCGGGTTTGGCCTCTTTGCCCTACCAGACCGCGCCAACTGGCCCGCTCACGAGGACTATATCCGGCATCAACTCGACACGGCCCCCACCTACACCGAGTGGATGGACTGGCACCCCAACCTGCTCGCCGCCATCGAATCCACCGACTTTTATGGCATGTTCGATTATGGCGATTGGCCCATCGACTACGAAGGGTACGGGGTCGCCCCCCTGAATGGAAAGTACGACAATGACTTTGGCGCGTGGCTGCAGTGGGCGCGGACTGGCGAGCGCCGCTGGTTTGATCTGGCCGAATCCGCCGACCGCCACATCGCCGATATCGACATCCTCCACAATCGCCACACTCCCCGCCATTGGGGGGACGGCATCGCCTTCGGCCACAGCTATCACGACGAGGACGGCTTTCTGAACCCCCACCGTAACTATGGTGGCAACCACCCCGACACCGCCTTTGGGATGCACGGCCTGCTTCTCACCTACTATCTCACCGGCTACGAAAAAACGTGGGAATCGGCGCTAGAACTGGCTGACTGTATCGAGTACAGGTTGCACAACGACGATCACCTGTGCGCCGCCTTTCCTGACTGCAACGGCGAGGGCTATGGGCTGGACGAGGGACTGTACGACGCAGGCTCCCGCCCTGCCGCCAACAGTCTCTCCATCGCCGTCGCCGCCTACCGCGCCACGGCTGACGTCCGCTACCTGGCCGTGGCCGACGCGCTGGTGGACTGGGGCCGGGCGGAGAACCAACCCTATATCGACGGTCCGACCGGCGACGATCAGATGATGCGCCCGTGGATGTTGAATCTGTACCTGCGCGCCCTCGCTACTTACCTGGAGATGAGGGACGAGTTTGGACTGCCCGACACATATGCGGCCAGCAGCGGGTTTCTCACCTATGCCGACTGGCTGCGCACATATCCCTGGCTCGATCTCGAATCTGGAGACGATGGCCCCCGGGCCGCCTACCCTTACGAGTGGTGGTTCGACGAACGGCAAGGCGACCCGAACGACGAGTGGTCAGCAGGAAACAACATCCCCTCGATCAACAACTGGTTGCTCCTGGGCGCCGACGCGATGGCCCACGCCTATCGCCTCAGTGGCGACGCCGACTATTTGGAGCGCGCCGCCATCCTGTTCCGCACCGGCGCCCGCGACCCGTGGTTCGAGGGCGACGATAACACCTACAGCTCCACCAAGGAGACGATCAACAGCATCACCTTCGGCCACGTCTTTCTGCACGAGTGGGCGGAAGAGCATTAGAACAAGGCACCCCGCTAGACGAAAGGAGTGAGACAATGAATGAGCATGACCACACCCAGCGTCCCCAACGCAAGAACTGGACTTATTGGAGCGTTGGGCTAGTCTCCCTCACCTGGCTGCTGCTGCGCAGCGGAACGAGTCCTCACCGCTTGGCCTACCCTTGCCAGCAGACAGCGCTGATAAGCAGCTCAGGATTTCTGGGATACCTGGCCTCGTTGCTGGGGATCACCCACTTTTACCATTTCCTCAAGCGCAAGGCTACGCTTATCGGCGCTATTACCCTTGTTCTGGCGCTGCTGCTCATCTCCACCATGTCGGGCAGCACTATCCCGGTCACAGCCGCTACCGTCGATCTGACCCTGCCCGGCTGGACCAGTCCCACTGCCATATCCAACGTATTCGTCGTGCCAGACGTGCCCGTGCCTGAATGCAGTCTCGACGGTGGCACGTTGCCCGGCACACCGCCCTGTAACGCTGCCAGCTATGCGCTGCGCGACGACGGCGTGGACAGCCTCATCGACGAAATGGAGAGCCGGGGCGACTACTTTTACCGGACCACCGCCCATCCCACCGGCGTCGTCGACGCGAACGACATCGTGGTGATCAAGATCAACAACCAATGGGCAGAGAACGGCGGTGGGCGTCTATGCACCAACACCGACGTGCTCAAGGGCCTCATCTGGCGGGTTCTGCAGCACCCGGACAGCTTCACTGGCGAGGTCGTCGTTGCCGAAAACACCCAGGGCGTCATCTCGAATTGGGACCTCTCGCCGGCCAACTCCCAGGACCCCAACCAGTCCTACCAGGACGTGGTGAGCGCGTTCCAGTCCCTCGGGCACCCGGTCTCCCTCTACCGATGGGACGACTTGAACGATAGCCGCATCAGCGGCGGAGACGTCGATGGGGCTGGCTACCCGAGCGGAGAATATGTCCACGACAACACCGATGACGCCTACATCCTGCTGGAAGACGCCGACGGGAGCGGGACCGACGAACTCTCCTACCCCAAGTTTCAGACTACGGGCGGTATCTCTGTGAGTATGCGTTATGGCGTCTGGAACGGGAGCGGTTATGATGCCGATCAGTTGACCCTGATCAACCTGCCGGTGCTCAAGCAGCACGGCATGGCCGGGGCAACCATTGCCTGGAAGAACCTCATCGGCTTTGTCACGACGTATGACAATGACAACCGGTATGGCGGCGGGTCGTACGGTTGGGATGAGATGCACGATTTCTATTGGGGGTACACAGCCGGGGGCAACAGCAGCTACGGTCTATTGGGCCGGCAAATGGCCCTCATCCGCACCCCCGACCTGAACATCGTAGACGCGGTATGGGTCGCCGACGACAACTACGATGGAACTGCTACCCGCCAGAACGTGTTGCTCGCCAGCACCGACCCCTTTGCCGTGGATTGGTACACGTCAGAATATGTCCTGTACCCCTTGTTTTCGAATCAGGACGCTTCAGCGGCCCGGAGCGGCACCTTTCGGAACGCCACACGCACCAATCAGAACAGCGCCGTTTCCGAATGGCCGGGGAGCTACCCATACATAGACCTGCTGGACGGTTACGATGGCGACACGCCCAGCGACGCCGAGAAAAACCAGATGAACGTCTATGTCGTCACCGATGAGGATCCGTCGCTGACGCTGACCCGCCCCACCGGAGGCGAAAACTGGCCCGTGAGCAGCACGCGGCTTATCCAGTGGACCACCGATCCCCCAGGCAGCATATCTGCCGTCAACCTGCGCTTTTCCACCGACGGTTTTGTCACCAGTCAGACCATCACGTCATCACTCTCCAACAGCGGCGTCTACACCTGGACCACGCCGCCAACGCCCACTACGTCGGCTCGGGTACGGGTCGCCAGCGCCGCCAGTCCCACCATCCGCAGCACCAGCGGGGCCTTTACCCTCCACGATGTAGCCACGTTCACGTCTACCGTTCACCTCCCCGTGATTATGGAGGGCTATGCGCCACCGCCACCACCGCTGAAACTGGATATCACACTGACCATCGACAACCCAGTTGCCGCCGCTCGCACCGACGAACCGCTCACCTCCGGCGTTCCCGTCCCCCAGGAGATCGGGCTGACTGACCTCACCACCCTGCGCCTGCTGGACAGCCTCGGGCAGCCCGTGCCTGCCCAGTTCACCCCGCTGGCCCGTTGGGGGGGCGCTCCGGAAGACATCGGTAAAGCGGTCAAGTGGCTGCTGGTGGACTTTCAGGCTGATGTACCGGCCAGCGGCAGCGGGCTCTACCGCCTGGTGGACACGGGCGGCACAGCGCCCACCTACCCCACGCTGAACGTGATCGATGGGGCCACCGCGGTGACGGTGGATGCCGGCGTGGCCCAGTTCAGCATCAGCAAGACGGATGGAGGGCTGACCGCGCCCCACCTGCTGGAGCCACTGTTCGGCCAGGCCATCGCCCCCGGCAGCACAATCTACACCACCACCGGCCCTGTCACCGTCACCGTGGCGTTGAGCGGCCCGATGCGGGTCTCTGTTCACGTGCAGGGAGCTTACAGGGATACTGGCGGAGCACCGCTACTGGACTATACCAGCCGCTACTGGTTCCACGCCGGTCTTCCCACCGTCCGCCTGTTCCACACGGTCGAGAACAACAACCTCTGCCCCCTGGTCGAGTACGGGCAGATGGACTGCCACGACATCGGCTCCGGTGGCAGCGTCACCGTCACCGATCTATCCCTCGTGTTGGCCGCTGACCTGGGTTCCAGTCTCGCCTACCAGGCAGCGGGCGAGGGCAGCCCTGTCGGCGGCAACCTGACAGATGAGCTGTTGCTCTACCAGGATTCCAGCGGCACCGATAGCTGGAACCTCTTCCCCACCTTCACCTCCTGGGACACCTCCGCGCTCGACACCAGGCCACGCATGCAATCCTACGTCAGCTTCCGGGGTTACAGCACGACGCTGGGGGCAGCCATCGTGGACAGCGGCAACTATGCAGCCGGTTCGCTCAGCGTGTCCGGAACGAACGGCGGCTGGTCGGTCGGGGTACGTGACTTTTGGCAAAACTTTCCCAAGGCCCTGCGCGCCTCAACCGGCGGCGTGCTCGAGATCGGGCTCTTCCCCGACGAATATGGGCCGCCCGGTTATGGCTTCAACCTGCGGGCCGGAGAACACAAGACCCACGAGATCATCCTTTCGCCCGGCAGCACACCCCCTCCCACCCACACGCTCTTTGCCCAGGCGCCATCCCAATGGTACGTCGACAGTGACGCTTTCGGACTCACCGCCCTGCGTGACTGGACCGACTGGCCAGATCACGAGAATTATGTCAACTACCAGCTCGACACCTCGCCCGACTATGACCCAGGATATATGGACTGGTACCCGAACCTGCCCACGGCCATCCTGTCCACCGACTTTTACGGCATGTTCGATTATGGTGACTGGCCCATCGACTATGAGGGCTATGGGGTCGCGACGTTCAACGCCAAGTACGACAGCAACTATGGCGCGTGGCTACAATGGGCTCGCACGAGCGATCCCCGCTGGTTCGATCTGGCCAGGGCTGCCGACCGCCACGTGGCTGACATCGATATCCTACACAACCTCCACAGCCCTCGTCACTGGGGAGACGGTATTGCCTTCGGTCACAGCTACCACGACGAGGACGCCTTCCTCAACCCGCACCGCAACTATGGCGGCACCCATCCCGATACTGCCTTCGGAATGCCTGGCCTGTTGCTGTCCTACTATCTGACCGGGTACGAGAAGGCCTACGAGGCCGCTATGGAACTGGCTGACTGTATCGAGTACAGGTTACACAACGACAACCACCTGTGCGGATATTTCCCTGGAGACTGCAATGGAGAGGGTTATGGTCTGGGCGAGGGCGACGGCCTGTACAATGCCGGGAGCCGGCCCGCTGCCAACGGTCTGCTCATCGCCGTATCTGCCTATCGCGCCACGGCCGACCCGCGCTATCTTGCCGTGGCCGACGCCGTGGTTGACTGGGCCGACCCTGCCGCCCAGCCCTACATCGACTGTATCACCTCTACAAGCGAGCTCCTGATGCGACCGTGGATGTTGAACATGTACCTGCGCGCCCTGGCCGACTACATAGAGATGCGAGATGATTTTGGCCTTCCCGACACGTACGACGCTCAAACCTCCTTCACTGAGTATGCCGGCTGGCTGGGGACGTGCGCCCTTCTCACTCTCGAACCGATAGACACTGGCTCCCGCGCCGCCTACCCCTACGAGTGGTTTCTCGATGGCAGGCAGGGCGATCCAGGCGACGAATGGTCCGAAGGCAACAACGTGCCCTCCATAAACAACTGGTTGCTCCTGGGGGCCGATGCGATGGCCTATGCTGATCACCTGAGTGGCAACAGCGCCTACCTGAACTGGGGCGCGCGTCTCTTCCGCGCCGGCGCCCGCGACCCGTTCTTCGAAGGAGACGCCAACACCTACAGCGCCACCAAGGAGACGGCCAACAGCATCACCTACGGGCATACTTTCCTGCACGGCTGGGCGGAGGAGTAGCCAGAGGGACACCACACATAACAAACAGACGGTGGATGGGGCAACCCACCCCACCTACCGTCTGTTGAACACACCGCTATGGCTGAGCGCGCGCTCAGTCACCCACGTTTGCTGTGGCAAGCCTGCCGGTCGCCGGTCCTCAACGACGCTCAGATGGCCAGTTCCACGTTCAGAGCAGAAAGGACCTCGTCTATCGGGTTGATGATGGTGGTCACCTCGGAGCCGGCAAAGAGCAAGCCCACGACCCGCCTGTCCATATCCAACACCGCTGAGCCAGAATCCCCAGGCTTGCTCATCCCACCAGCGACCAACTGGCCGGCGAAGAGGGCTGACTGTCCAGCATAGTCAATGCGCAGCGTGGCGTCAATCTGAGTGATCGTGCCCTGGGTATGGCCCGTCGTTCGACCGGTCTTTTGCACCTGCGTCCCCAACGTGGCCTCACTTGTGCCGACCGGCACGCCGATATAGAGAATCTCGCTGCTCACCAGGTCTTCAGTCAGCGGACGGGCCAGAGCGGCATCCACCCGATTGACACCCGCCGTCTGTTTCGTGGCCTGGAGTTGATGGCTCGAACCAAATGCACCGGCAACAAAGTTGAGGGATCGGGCCGCCCATTCGGCGATCGAGCACTCTGATGGGGCCGTGCCGAAATCTATCGGCACATAGTCGGCCAGCGTCGCGATCCGATCGTCGGACGTGCCGCCATCGGAGGGGCCCGGCTGGAGCACGGCGTCTCCGTATTGGCCCTCGTTCACATCGGCCAGGACGTGGTTGTTCGAAAGGACAAAACGTTCACCGCCACGGCGCACCAGGCAGCCAAAGGTACCCGCAGTGATACGGTGGTGGCCCAGCGAAACGCCAGGGGGAACGACCGGCCGCCACCGGTCGCGCGGTCCCAGGTCAAATGCCCGCAGCGTGCCCGTCTCCACCACATCCGTCTTGACCCCGTCCAGCGCCTTTGGCACCAGGTCCTCGGGCGCTAGGGCTGCAACAGCCACCTTGTGAGTGACCGAAACGACGAGGCTCAAATCGCCCGTGTTCATCCCCTGGCTGATCTTGTAGCCAAGGCCAACGCCGACGACGTTGCGTTTGCCCAGCAGGTCCCTAACGTGAACTCCCTTGACCTGCCTCGCCTGAGCTATCAGTTGTGATCCCACCCTTTACCCTCCTCTCTCCGATCCGCGGGGCAGCGACCCTAACGTTGCCCGCCAGCGGAGTCAAACCCTCAACTGCCAAAGGCCCGCAGCTCACCGACAACCTGAACGTCCACAGGCACCCCATCCAGTTCACGGGGTATCATATCGCCCCCGGCCAGTTGAGACATCGGAACTTTTACCCTCACCGAGACCACTATCGCCGGCTCCCCGGTTGACTGCCCACCGGCCTGTCGCAACCCGATTCCCACCCCAACGACGTTTGCCATGCTCATCAGCTCAATTTCGTGCACCGACTTGACAGCCCGGATGCGCTCCAAATCCCCCTTGTTGACCATTTGCCCTCTCCAGTCTTGTGCTCGCCAGGGATCGCCAGATCCCGGCTCTGCGCAGTGACAACGATACACCGGTTTTGCGATCCCCTTCGAGCGGGAACCAGAGTAATCTCACTCGCCAGGGATCGCCAGATCCCGGCTCTGCGCAGTGACA
>CAYUIS010000060.1:15481-22043 GCA_964444825.1 uncultured Anaerolineales bacterium
ACCAGAGTAATCTCACTCGCCAGGGATCGCCAGATCCCGGCTCTGCGCAGTGACAACGATACACCGGTTTTGCGATCCCCTTCGAGCGGGAACCAGAGTAATCTCACTCGCCAGGGATCGCCAGATCCCGGCTCTGCGCAGTGACACGATGCTTCAGACGGGGATCTGATGATCCCCTTCAAGCAGAGAACCAGATAGTCTACGGCGGCGTCGGCGTAGGCAACGGAGATACCTGGGCAGTCCACATCTGGAACACCATCGCGCGCTGCACACGGGCAGTTGCCTCCAACTGGGTGTCGCCCGCCGCCTGGGCCAGTTCCGCCGCCTGATCCAGGTCATCGACCGCTGCCTTATAGTCCTCGCGTGCCACGCCGACGCTGGCCCGAAGATAATAGCCAATCCCCGACTGTGGCTCCTGGGCGATAATCTGCTCCACGTCTGCGGTGGCCGCATCCACATCCCCTATGCGCAGATAGGTCATACCTCGATCCTGTAGAAAATCAGTACCCTCGCCATATAAGGAACGAGCGGTCAGGAATGCCTCTTCTGCCTGCTCCATTTGATCCAGATGGGAATAGATCACACCTTTCCACACCCACAGCGTAGGATCGTCAGGCGTGAGGACGATCGCGGCCTCGAACTCGGCCAGCGCCGCCTTCAGATCTCCTTCCTCGACCAACCCCTCCCCCGTCGTCGAGTACCGATATGCCTGTCGCACCTCCGGTGGGGGGGCAACAAAACGCTCATATACGAACCAACTGATGATACACCCGACGATCAGCACCCCGCCCCAGAGCAGCACCCGGCGCAACCGCTGCCTGCGCTCCAGGGCCAGTTCTTCGTCCAGGAACCACCACCACCGGGCTCGATCCGGCGCTACGGCGGCCCGCTCCTCCTGAAACGTCCTCCCAGCTTCGGCGAGAAAACGACCTTTCTGGCGGCGGAGTTGTCGACACACCGTCTCGTATCGAACTCGCTCGGCCCGCAAGTCAACTCCGGCAGCCTCCATCTTTGCCAGGAGATCAGCTATCTGGTCCAGCAGATGAGCGAGCCGCACGACCCGAGGGCCAGCACCCCGCAGATTCGCCCCTAGACGCTCGGCTTCATTCAGCAAGTCACGGAGGGCATCAGCCGGGGTGGAGGTCGCTGGAGCAACCGAGATCTTACCGACCGCCATCCTCATCCCCTCGCAATTCTTCATACAGCCGGTCCAGACCTGCCTTTACCTGACGCTGCACCAGGTCGTGTTCATCCGCTGGGATGGAGAAGTATGACATCAACTCGGTCACTGCTGGAGCCAAATCCGGCCGTGTCTGACCTGTCGCGTATAGCGATCTCATCCGGCGACGCGCCAGCGCGAGATACTGGCTGAGGATCTTTGTATCGTTCTGACCGCAGATCGGGCCCCGGCCCGGCACAATGACCGTCTTTGAAAACCGTGTCCGACGCAGCACAGACAGCGTCTCCAAGAACGCCTTGCTGTCGGGTACTGCGGCCAGGAACGGCGGCCTGTCTACAACCACCGTGTCCCCTACAAAGAGCACATCCTGCTCGGGAACGTGGATCCAGGCGCTTCCCGGGGCAGATCCAGGGACCTGTTGGACCGTTATCTCACCGGCCCCCTTGTGCAACGTCAGGTCATTGGTGAACATGATCTCTGGCAGCGCACCGCGCATTCCCACCAAATCGTCGGCGGCGTGTGGGTAGCGGCGCACCCACCCCTCGACCACGCCACGCCAGAACCCGTCGGTATACCCAGACGCTCGCTCGTAGGCCGCCCGTACAGCCACGATAGGCGCCTCCAAGAACCCTGCACCCAGCAGCCGATCAGCGTGCCCATCCATCAGCACGACGTAGAGAATGGGAACGCCAGTTGCCGCCACAAGCTGTTCCCGCCAGGCGCGGGCATCCTGTGGCAGTGTGGGAGCGTCCACAGCGATGACTCCCTCAGGCAAAACGATCGCGCCGACGTTTACGCCGGGGTAGTCAGTTGAAACATAGATATTGGGTGCTATCTCTTTCATACAATTCACCTACGAATATAGACCTCCGGTACGTGGCCCGGATGTCGGGGGTTTCAACCTAGACGGCGAATCCCAGGGAAACCACCAGATCGACAAGCACTGCTTCGACATCATCAGGCTCGCTCGCCGGAGCGCTTCCCTGAGCAAGGAATGGTCGCCCTCCCCCTTTGCCACCCAAGCGCTTGGCTACATCCTGGAGCAGCGCGCCCGCATTCAGATCCACTTTGCCGTCCGCGCTCCTGGCAAAGACCAGATGCGTCCGTTCCGTGCCGACACCAGCCAGCAGAGCCACCATATCCTGATGCTGTGCCAACTCTTGCGCCAGAGCACGCAGTTCATCCGGCGAGAACGAGTCAGAACCGCCACGGCCATCAAGGACTCTCCATACGACACGGTACGGCTCACTTTTGTGAGCAACGGCGCTCTTTACCAATTCCCCGGCTTTCGCTTCCAGCAACCGCTCACGCGCCTGGCGCAGGTCCTTACGCAATCGTTTGCTCTCACCCTGCAGCCGTTCCACGGCCTGATCAAGCTCCCAGTAGCCGACTGTCAGCATATCCGTTAGCCGCCCGATCACCCCGTCCTTATTCCGGTAGTCGCGCAACGCCCGTCGTCCACACAAGAACTCGACCCGCGTCTCATCGCCGCGATACGCCAAGCGCACGATCCTGATCAGGCCAATCTCTCCCGTATGGGCCACGTGCGTCCCACCGCAAGGGTTGACGTCGAATCCGGTGACATCCACGATACGCACCGCCTCTTCTACAGCCGGTGGACGCCGGACCGAAAGCGCTGCCAATTCCTCCGTGCCGACGAAACGGGTCACGACAGGCCGGTTGTCCCACACCACCTGGTTGGCCAAGTCCTCGACTGGCAGGACCGCCGCCAGGTCCAGCCGCGCAAGGGAGATGTCCACCGTGCAGGACTCGGCCCCCAGGTGGAATCCAACCGTGTGGCCGTCGAGCAACTGCTCAAACGCCGCGGAGAGAATGTGCTGGCCCGTGTGCTGTTGCATGTGGTCAAAGCGGCGTGGCCAATCGACCGTTCCCTCCACCTCGTCTCCGGGCAAGACGTCCTCCAACCCACGCTCCAGGATATGAAGGATGACATTGTCCCCCTCTCGTACAACCACGTCCCGTACAGCCACGCCACCCAGAGTTCCCTGGTCAGCCGGCTGCCCCCCGGACGTTGGATAAAAGGCGGTGCGATCGAGCACAACAGCGGGGAGTTCCCGCCACTCGTTCTGTTCCGTCATGCGAGCGCAGAACTGGGCGCAGTAAGAATCCGCATAGTACAGACGTTCAGTCATTCGGGCCTCAAGCAAACGGTCTGAATCCTAGTCTGCCTCCAGCGGCAGGGTAAAATAAAAGGTAGAGCCACGGCCCGGCTCACTCTCGACCCAGATACGTCCCTGGTGAGCCTCCACAGCCAGCTTGCAGAAGGCCAGACCTATGCCGCTTCCGACGACGTCCTCAGTGCCTTGCAGACGGGCGAAACGATCAAAGACACGTTGGCGGGCCTCAGGCGGAATCCCCGGACCCGTGTCTGTCACCCCAAACAGCATCTCGTTTTGCTCCTGCTTCGCGACCACCGTGATTTGCCCTCCCAGCGGAGTGAACTTGACCGAGTTGTCGATCAAGTTCGCCAATATGCGCAAGGCAAACCCCTCGTCAGCCCATACCGTCGGCAGATCTGGCTCGACCTCCGCCGTCAACGTCTGACCACGGCTCAGTGCCAGTGGGTAGACTTGCTCAACTGCCTCTTGAACCAGGTTGGCCGGGCTCACGTCGCTCTTTCTCAGCTCTGTCTCGCCCGCTTCCATACGTCCCAGATCAAGAAGCGAATCGATCAACCGATACATTCTCTGGCCGCCGCGCACGGCAATACCTATCAGTTTCACCAAGGGCACCGTTTCACTGTCGTCAACAAGCCCATCCTGTATCAGTTGCAGGCTACTCATGACACTCCCCAACGGGTTGCGTAGGTCGTGCACGATCATGTGCATCAGATCCTCGCGAGCTTGTTCCAGCGCCACTCGCTCAGAAATGTCGTGACCAACCCATTGAATAGCCTCACGCCCACCGTAGTCAATCCTGGCCAGGGTCGTCTCCATCATACGCGACTCTATGCCAGATGGCGTCGACACCACCAGACTCATATCCATCCTCAGATGCTCGCCCCCCCTAGCTCGCAGAATGGCTTGCTGGCATTTTCGACTCTCCACACCTAGCATCTGACAGAAATCAGTACCGCACAATTGCTCTCGAGAACGGTCGAGCATCTCGATTGCTCTCTGGTTGAGATTCAGGATTCTGCCTTCTAGGTCGAGCACCAGTATGGGATCAGAGCTCTCGTTAAAAAGGCTCTCGTAACGACGCTCGGCCTGCCTCACTCGCTCGTACAGTCCAGCATTCCGGAGCGCAATAGCGGCCAAATCCGCCACGGCCAGCAACAGCCGTTCCGCATCCTTGTCGAAATCCCCTCCTGCCGGATTGAGGATCTCGATCACGCCAATACTCTCTCCCTTGACCTTGACCGGAACGGCCAGCAGTGCTTGTGTGCGGAAGCTCGTTCTATAATCCACCCCAGCGTAAAAACGCTCGTCCGCCTCTGCCACTGGCACCAATGCCGGCTGACCGGTCTGGACAACCCAACCGGCGACACCCTGGCCGGGCTTCATACGAAGGCCAACCACTTCATCGGAGGCTCTTCCCACGGCAATCCGAAAGACCAGGTCTTGCGTGTCTTCATCGAGTAGGGCAACAGAGGCTGCATCCACCCCGAAATAATCACGCACTTGGGTCATGAGGGATCGCAGTATATCATCCAGATCGAGCGTGGCGGTGAGTACCTGACTCGTCTTGTGCAAAAAGGTCAGTTCGCGGATTTGGGCTTCCAGGTTTGGTTTCTCTTCCATCAGTCGGATCCGAATACGACCTCCTCCCGCCCGTGCAGCTTTTCGACGACTTTTTCGGCAATCAGCGCCAAGTGCTCGGTATTCTCCACAAAGTCCAGATCGTCCGAAGGTACAGTCAATACGGGACAAAGGGAGAACCCGTCGATCCACTCCTCGTACAGCGTGTTAAGCTGAGCAAGATAGGCGGGGGCGATATCCTGTTCGTATGGACGGCCCCTGTGCCGAATCCGCTCCCTGAGGGTGGACACGGAGGCGCGAAGATAGACGATCAGATCCGGAGGTGGAAGCACTTTGGTCACGACCTCGTACAGCCCACGATAGCTCTCATAGTCTCGCTCCGCCATCATCTCTTGCCGGTAGAGATTACATGCAAAGATCTCGGCATCTTCATACACCGTGCGATCCTGAATCACCGAGTTCGTGTGCCGCAGCAATTGCCAGTGATGACTCAGACGACGGGACAGAAAGTACACCTGTGAGTGAAAACTCCAGCGCCTCATATCCGCGTAAAAGTCAGCCAGATACGGATTATCATCGACTGCCTCAAAGAAAGGATCCCACGCCAACCGCTCGCTCAGTAGCGACGTCAAGGTGGACTTGCCCACCCCAATGTTCCCTGCTATGGCAACAAACCGTTTCATAGCCTTCGTCTACCCTCCCACGCCCCGCAGGTCTGACTCTCGAGGATCAACGCCCGCTGTCTGGGCTATCTGCTGCAAACGCACGATTGTCTCCTGCAACGCCACCTCCAGCTCCACTCTTGCGCCCGTGGGCCAATCCTCACCGCTGGCCAATACTTGCTCGGAGGAGCTGTCGGCCAGTATAGTTCCCACTCGCCCCATGGCCTCATTTGCCGCCAGAAACTCCCTCAACATACGCCATCCAGGCATCACGGGAACGAAATCCCCCGACTGTGGCGATCCAATTGCCGCTTGTGTCACGCCCGTTTGATCCATCCGGGGCAGAGGCCGCTGGTACACGCCGATACCGAGGGCCATTCGAATCTTGCCCTCGACGAAAGCCAATGCGCTTTGATCTTGGACATAGTCCAGTTCATCGACATCAAGGATCAACAGCGGCGCCCGAGTATAAGCGGCGAAATACCGCTCATAAGCCTGGCGCAGCCCGTCGATGTACGCGCGATCCATTTCGCGTTCGTAGGTCCGGTCGCGCGTCTCAATACGCAACATCAGCACGTCGGTTGTTGCCCGCAAATAGACCACCAAATCTGGCAAAGGGATACGGTCGGCCAGGACGCCGTATAGCTGCTTGTACACATCTAGCTCATCGCCCGAGAGATTCATATGCGCAAACAGACTATCCTTGCCAAACGTGTAATCGGAAATGAGAGGGCCGCGCTTCAATAGAGAGGGCAATGACTGCTGTTGGCGATATCGACTCAGAAGGAAAAACATCTGAGTCTGAAAAGCGTAGCGGGCGCGATCGGCGTAAAAATCGGACAGGAAAGGATTCTCCTCGAATGCCTCCATCTGCAGCCCTGCCGCAAAGCGAGGCTGCAACAGACGGGCCAAAGTCGTCTTCCCTACCCCAATAACCCCCTCGATGGCGAGAAAGAAGTGACGTTTCACGCAGAACCTCCATCTCAGAAGTGGTCGCTCTA
>CAYUIS010000060.1:22143-27022 GCA_964444825.1 uncultured Anaerolineales bacterium
AGTGGTCGCTCTAAAGATACCCTGACGGAGAAGAAAAGTCAAGAGAGTCTTGGTTCATGCACCCGCTACCTGGTGACCGTAAGACAACAGATCGCTGACCATCGCCTCATCTCGCGCCTCGGCATATACCCGCAGCACCGGTTCCGTTCCCGAAGGCCGGATCAAGAGCCAGGAATCATCAGCCAGCAGGTACTTGACGCCATCCAAGGTCTCCACACCGCTCACTTTCTGGCCAGCCAGGGAATCGGGCGCGTCTTGGACCAGCCGGGCGACCATTTCCGCCTTGGCGATGGAGCGCCTCAGCGGGATATCTGAGCGGGTGTAGTAGGCTGGGCCAACCTCAGCTTGCAGGTCGTCTACCAACTCGTGCAGGGGGACCCTGGCAGACGACACGACCTCAAGCAACAACAGTCCCATCAGGACACCATCTCCCTCAGGGATGTGGCCCTTGATGCTTATCCCGCCCGACTCCTCACCTCCCATCAGCACATCACCGTTCAACATGTGATCTGCGATGTGATTAAAGCCCACGGGGGTCTCTGCCACGGGAAGCCCATAGCGTGCCGCCAGACGGTCCACCATGCGGGTCGTAGACACGCTCTTGACGACTGTGCCGCTCCAACCTCGCTCCTCAAACAAGTATCGCAGCACCAGCGCAAAGATGTGGTGGGGATCGACGAAGCTACCCCGCCCATCCATCGCGCCAATGCGGTCCGCATCTCCGTCAGTTGCCAGACCCAGATCGGCGTGATAGGACTGAATGGCCGCCCCCAACGCGCTCAAATAGCGGGCTATCGGTTCGGGGTGAATGCCGCCAAAACCCGGGTTCATCTCGCCCCGGATCTGGTGCACGCGGCACCTTGTGCGGGCCAGCATGTCGGCGATGCACTTGCGGCCCGAGCCGTACATCGCGTCGGTCACCACCCGCAACTCCCCATCCGAGATCACATCCAGATCCACCAGGTGGCCAAGGTGCTCATAATAGGGCCAGGCAGGATCAAAACGCCGGATAAGTTCCTGGTCCAACGCCACCTCGTAATCCATCACATTCGGCCCACGCGCCATTTCCTGGTTTCGGAGCAGGTATGACTCGACGCGATCCGCCTGCGCCGGCAAGGCCGCTCCACCAAAAGCTGCCTTGAGCTTGAGTCCATTGTAACGCGGGGGGTTATGACTGGCAGTGATCATCACACCGGCGGTAGCTTCCTTGTGAATGACAGCGTAGGAGATCGCGGGTGTTGGCGCATCGGCGCGTGTCAGCCAGGCGACGATACCGTTGCCAGCCAGGACGCGAGCCACCTCAGACGCGTAGCGGTCGGAGAGGAATCGAGTGTCAAATCCAACAATGACCTGCGGGGCCCCATTGCCCGATTCTTCCATCACAAAGTCAGCGATAGCCTGAGCCACCAATCGCAGATTGGCGAAAGTAAACATATCCGAAATGACCGCGCGCCAGCCGTCGGTCCCAAACTTGATGGTCACACTAAGCCTCCCTCCTGATGGTGATACAGGACAAACGTAAGCCGTGGTTCCGAGGTTGAGTCAGAACAGGAGCCAGCCTTACACTCTGCCAACTCATAGGTGAAGGCGCTACCGGCACAAGTCACGATAGCGCCACAGGTCTCTAGCACAACCGGATTATAGTCCGAGACGCCGATCGTGTCAACGCTCCGTATTCCTCCATCCATATCGTTCTACTTCGCTTTCCCGAGAATACGCTCAGTTGGAGTTGTGACGCACGCCTGGTATAATTGCGGGTGGGTAACTACGATGAAGGATGAACTAGGCAACTCCAGGCCAATGCTGGTTGGAAGGCAGCAGGAGGCAGCGCTGCTGTGGAGCCGGTTCGAGACGGCCACCAGCGGGCGATGTGACGTCACGTGCGTGACCGGAGAACCAGGGATCGGCAAGACCCATCTCCTGAAGGAAATGGCGGCGCGCACAGCGCAATCTGGCGCTGTTGTGCTGTGGGGCGGCGCTTCCGCCGCCGAGGGGATGCCCCCTTACCTGCCCTTTCTGGAAGCGCTTGGAGGGTACATCCAAGTCACTGCGCCCGACCGATTGCGCGACCAGGTTGGCGCAGCGGCGTCTATCCTGGTAACCATTCTGCCTGAACTGGCCGTGCGCTTGGGCGAGTTTCCGGATGAATACCCGCTCCCGGCCGAGCAAGCGCGCTTACGGCTCTTCGAAGCCGTCGGTGGGTTTCTGACAGCCATCGCCGCGTCCGCGCCCGGTGGGCTAGTGCTCGTCCTCGACGACCTCCAGCTGACCGATGCCACCAGCCTCGATTTGCTCTGTCACGTCGCCCGCCGGCGCCCGTTCGCGCGGGTGTTGATCCTGGGCGCCTACCGCGAGGGCGAGGTGGGACAGAACCCGGCGCTGGAACAGGCGCTGGCCGAGCTTAACCGTCTGCGGGTGCTCACTACTCTGACCCTGACCCCACTCCGGACTGAGGAGATTGCTATACTAGCCGCCGATTATCTGGGTGGGCCAATTGCCCCGATTGTTGGACAGATCCTGCACACACACAGCGAAGGCAATCCCTTCTTCGCCGAGGAATTGCTGCGCGGGTGGCTGGAAACGGGCGCTTTGGCCTGGCGCTCGGACAATCCACAGGCCTATCCCGGCTGGACCCTGGCGACGCCGCTTGAAAATGCCCTGCCGCCGAGCATCGTGGGCGCGATCCGCCAGCGGCTGGCGCGGCTGGCCCCAGCGGTCGTGGACCACCTCCGTGTCGCGGCGATTTTTGGCCGCACGTTTACGACCGCGCTACTGGCCGCGGTCGAGGGTCGTGAAGCCGAAGAGGTCGAGGAGGATCTGCTGGCGGCCGAGCGCGCTCACCTGATCCGGGGCGACCGGGCCGGCACGTTTACCTTCGGTCACGACAAGATCCGCGAGTGCCTGTACGCCGAGGTAAGCAGCACCCGGCGGCGGCGGCTGCACGGGCAGATCGGCCTGGCACTGGAGGGGCGCTCTACCCAGGAGAGCACGCAGCGCCTGGCCGAGATGGCCTTCCACTTCGCCCGCAGCGATGACCGCGCCCGCGGCGTAGATTACTCCCGGCGAGCCGCCGAGCAGGCCTTGCGCGCCTGTGCTCCCCGGGAGGCGATCGCCCACTGCCAGGCGGCCATGGACCTGCTTGAACCGGATGATGAGCAGCGTGGCGACCTGTTGTTGGCGTTGGGCGAGGCTGCGCTCCCGGCGGCCGCCGCCGAGCGGGCTATCTCCGCCTGTCAGTCCGCGCAAGCGTGGTTCGAACACACCGGCGATCTGGCCGCCGCAGCCCGCGCCGCGTACATCCTGGGACTGGCCAACCGGCGGATGGGCGCGCCGCTGGCGGCTCAAGTGGCCCTGGAGCGTTCGCTGGCCTTCCTAGAGCATGCCGGAGCCCCGGGATCGGAGACCGTGCACGTCCTGGCGGACCTGGCGGACTTACTTGGCGTCGTCCTGGGCCGGCAGGAGGAAGCACTCATCTATGGAAAACGGGCGCTGGAGATCGCGCAGCGCCTGGGAGACGATCACTTGGAGGCCGCTGCCGGCCGCGCAGTTGGATTCTTGCTGGTGCGCGGGAACGACATCCCCGCCGGCCTGCCGCTGCTGGAACGTGGACTGGCGCTCGCCGAGGCCAGTGACGACCTAGCCGAAGCCGCCGAGTGTTGCACTTGCCTGGCCCAGGCGTATTGTTGGATAGGCGAGATGGAGCACTCGCGGCAGGTCAGTCTGCGCCGTGAGGAACTGACGCGGCGCGGCCAACTCCCATACCATGCGTGTTATGTCCACACGTGGCTCGCCTTCCTGCACGCAACTCAGGGCGCTTGGGCAGAAGCCGAACGACGCCTAGCGCAGGCGCAGCCGGCGGTCGAAACCGTCGCCGGCGACGAGCCGCTGGCCTTCCTGCGCCAAGTACGGGGCTACCTGGCCTATCAGCGCGGCGACTATTCCCTAGCCGGGCGAGAGTTCCGGGCCGCCGTACAGACGTTTCGCGGGCAGGCCCCCGGCGAGATGGTGTTGTGCCTGGGGTTACTCGGCCTGGCGTTGCTCGCGACAGATCAGCACCAGGAAGCACAGGCGTGTATGGACGAGCAGGAGGCGCTCATCGCCGCGCTGTCGCCGGGTTATCTGGCAACCCTGTCGGCGCGGGGTTGCCTGGCGTTGATGGCGATGGAACTGGGCGACGGCGAGCGGGCTGTCCGCTACTACCCCGACCTGTTGGCTTGCCGGGGGCAGCATCACTGGTTCCTGGTAGACCGCATCCTGGGGCAGATCGCCCTCCTGCGCGGAGACTGGCCGGCGGGTGCCGCACACCTGGCCGACGCCGAAGCGATGGCACGGCGCGAGGGGTTGTGGCCGGAGCTGGGCCACATCCTGCTGGCGCAGGCGGATCTATCGCTGGCGCAAGGTGGCCCGGGGAGCGCGGCGCGCGCCCGGAGTTTGCTCGGGCAGGCGCAGGCGACCTATCGTGAGCTGGGCGTGGACGGCGAGGCGCGGCGTGTGCACGCCCGGCTGCGCGACCTGCCGCACCAACGCGGCGCCCCGTCGCCCATCCCTCTGCCGGCCGGACTTACGCCGCGCGAGGTCGAGGTGCTGCGTCTGGTAGCAACCGGCCGGAGCAACCGCCAGATCGCCCAGGAACTGACGCTCAGCGAGAGCACCGTCGCCAAGCACCTGACTTCCATCTTCAACAAGATCGGCGCCGACAACCGGACCGCGGCGACGGCGTTTGCCATCCGCCACGGCCTGGCATAACAGAAAGACATTCTGTTCCCCTCCCATATAGCAAATTCTTGCTATTGGCTACCTCGTTATTCCCCATTACCGACTTTCCAATTTCGGCAAATTGTGACGATGTGTCCGCTTCCTGACTGTGATATACTTCAAG
>CAYUIS010000060.1:27122-28233 GCA_964444825.1 uncultured Anaerolineales bacterium
TAGCCTGACAAGTTCTCTGATTCGCCCTTTTCTTCGAGTGCAGAGACTCGCCCAACGCGGCGCAACCATTGAATCAGTACGTCGCCTATCGCGTTGGACTGAGCGCTTGTATTCAGTGCCCAAAGATGTGCGCTGGGAAAAGATCCCACGCGGTGAACTGACTTACGAGTGGCTGACACCGAAAAGCGTTACCTCGTCCCAAGTGCTCCTTCACATTCACGGGGGTGGATTTGTACTCCCCTTGTATAATCCGGAGCGATTCACGACCGCCTATCTGGCTCGGCTGGCAGGCGTGCGCGCTGTGCTCGTGGACTATCATCTAGCACCCGAGTATCCTTTCCCAACTGCGGTGGAGGATTGTGTCAGGGCTTACCATTGGCTCCTCACAGAAGAAGGGATCTCGCCGGAACATGTGGTGTTGACAGGAGAGTCAGCAGGTGGCAATCTTGTGGTGACCACCCTCTTGGCTTTAAGGGATGCGGGTGATCCACTGCCAGCCGGAGCCGTATCGATCTGTCCGGTGTTTGACTTCGAAGGCGGCGGCACCTTCTACACGCAAGATGACCCGATGGTTCATGCCGATTTTGTGATGCGACAACTCACGGCGTATCGGGGCAAGGTGGATCCGCACACACCGCTGCTCTCCCCGTTGTATGCCAATCTGCAGGGTTTGCCGCCGCTCCTGCTTCAGGTGGGTGAGGCGGAAGTGCTTCGGAGCGGCGTCGAGGCGTTTGCGGCACGCGCTGAGCGAGCCGGAGTGCCGGTCACTTTGCACATCTGGCCAGGGATGTGGCACTTCTGGCATCTTTTTGTACCCTGGTTGCCTGAAGCACGGCAGGCAATGGTCGAGATTCGGGACTTTGTGTGTTCTTGTCCACCGGTGTGATGATAGGGTGAAAGATTGACCCCATTGTCAAGACCATAGGCAAGGCGCTCTTCGTGAAGAGCAGCGGAAAACAAAAGCTGTGGAGGCTGGCTATGTTTGTCGTCGTCTGCACCTACCGGGCCAGAAAGGGCGAGGAGGATGCAATCATCGCCCTGCACGAGGATTGGCAGCGCACGCTGCGTTCCAGGGCCAAGGGCTACCTGTCGGGCGAACTGCTCCACAGCG
>CAYUIS010000061.1:0-26585 GCA_964444825.1 uncultured Anaerolineales bacterium
CAGTTTGAGCTTCTCAAAGAGCGGTTGGAGGCCGAGGGGCTGTTTGCGCCGGAGCGGAAGCGGCCGCTGCCCAGCTTTCCCCGGCGCATCGGTCTGGTCACGTCGCCCACCGCCGCTGCCCTGCGGGATATCCTCAACGTGCTGGGACGACGCTATCCGTTGGCAGAGGTGCTGCTCTCCCCTACCCAGGTGCAGGGGGAGGCGGCGCCCCCGCAGATCGTGGCGGCCCTTGAGGTCCTCAACGCGCGTGACGACGTGGACGTCATCATCCTCGCGCGGGGCGGCGGCAGCCTGGAGGACCTGTGGGCCTTTAATGACGAGCGGGTGGCCCGGGCCGTCGTTGCCTCTCGCGTTCCCGTCATCTGCGGCGTGGGGCACGAGACCGACTTTAGCCTGGCCGATTTTGCCGCCGACGTGCGCGCGCCCACGCCGTCCGCCGCTGCCGAACTGGTCGTTCCCGACCGCGCGGAACTCGGCGCGTGGGTGGCGGGCCTGGCCTTGGCGTTGACGTCGGCGCTAGGAGGTATGATCGGGGAACGCCGCTGGCGCTTGACCGAGCAGGCGCGCGCCCTCAGGCATCTCTCTCCGGCCGCTCAACTGACCCAGTCCCGCCAGCGAGTGGACGATCTCGTCGGGCGGGCGGAGGGGGCCGCGCGCCACAGCCTGGTTCTATACCGGGAGCGCCTGGGAGGCTTGAGGGGCCGCTTGGCCGCGATCAGTCCGCTAGGGACGCTGGAGCGGGGCTACGCCATCGTGCGCCACGGCGAGACGGACGCCGTCGTTCGCTCGGTGGCGCAGGTGACATCGGGAGACGCGCTCTCCGTCCGCGTCGCCGACGGGGAGTTTGGAGCGACGGCGTCGCCCGATGGGAAAAAGACGTGATCGATTGGGTTGGCCTGGCCTCTAATGCTCTGTGGGTGGTGGGCGCCGCCATCATTCTGGCTGCCCTCAGCTTTTCCTATTACGAGGCTCAGCGGCGGGGCGAAAGGCTGCGGGAACGCCTGCAAGCTCCCTGCTTCCAAACGTGGCTTTCTTTGGGGTTGCTCCTCATCAGCCTTGGGCTGGCGCTGCTGGGTCCGCGCTGGTGGGAGCGCGTGGTGTGGGGCCTGCTGTGCGCCTTGAGCGCCTGGCAGCTCTGGACCGCCTGGCAGGAGGGGAGGCGGGGAGGGCAGGAGAACGATGCTTAAGCGGGTGGGCACCCGGCTGGGCCTCACGCTGCTGGTCACAGACCTGGCGCTCACGGCGCTGGCCCTGCATCTGGCCAAGTTGCTGCGTCTGATCCTGCCCATCGGCATCACGCTGGAGGAACCCCTGGCCTTTGGCCCCTGGTTCTACTTCCTGGTGCCGGCCATCTGGGCGGTGGCCTTTCTCGGCCTGCGGGTCTACGATCCAGCGCGGGCCCTGCGTTATCTGGACGACGTGCAGGCTGTGTGGACGGCCGTCACCTGGGCCGCTCTGGTTTTTGCCGGGATCGCCTATCTCTTCTTTCGCGAGTTCTCCCGGTTCCTGTTCTTTTACTTTTACGTGCTCGACCTGGCTTTTCTGCTGGGCTGGCGGGCGATATTCCGCCGGTTCCTGGGGTTGGGACTTCGGCGTAGCTTGGGCGAGCCTCGTCGCGCTCTGGTCGTCGGTGCTGGTGAGGTGGGACAACAGTTGGCGCAGGCGATAGACACGTATCAATGGACCGGTCTCGAGTTAGCCGGCTTTCTGGACGACGCCCCAGCCAAGCAGGGGCAGACCTACGCCGGCCATCCGGTCCTGGGAACCTCTGAGGACGTCGGCGATCTCGTCGCGCAGCACGGGATCGACGAGGTCCTCCTGGCCCTGCCGCCCCGGGCGCAGGAGCAGGCCCGGCAAATTGTGATGGCCCTGCAGGCCCTGCCGGTCAACGTGCGCGTCGTGCCAGATGTGTTCGACATGGTCTTTATCCGCGCCTCAGTGGAAGAGTTTGCGGGCATCCCGCTCATCGGCTTGCGCGAGCCAGCCATCGAAGGCCCAGACCGCGTGGTGAAGCGGCTCTTTGATCTGGTTGTGGGAGGGCTGGCGCTGGCGTGCCTCTCGCCGGTGATGCTGGCAGCCGCTGTAGCCATCCGGTTTGACTCCCCCGGTCCGGTTCTGTTGCGCCAAGGGCGCATCGGGGAGGGGGGACGGCCATTCCAAATGCTCAAGTTTCGGACCATGGTGGCGGGGGCCGAGGCCGAAGAGCAGAACCTGGCCCAGGAGACAGGGGAGGGTCCCCCGGTTTTCGCCAAACGGCCCGACGACCCTCGCATCACCCCCGCAGGCCGGATCATGCGTCGCTTCAGTATCGACGAGTTGCCGCAATTCCTCAACGTGCTTGCGGGCGATATGAGCCTGGTAGGTCCGCGCCCCGAGCTGCCGTGGATGGTCGAGAGATACAAAGCGCATCATCGCAAGCGCTTTGCTGTTCCCCAGGGGATGACGGGATGGTGGCAGGTGCACGGTCGCAGCGACCGGGCTGACTATGCCCTTCGTATAGAGGATGACCTCTACTATATCCGCAACTGGTCTATCTGGCTCGATATCCGTATCCTGTGGATGACGGTAGGCGCGGTGCTGCGGGGTGAGGGTGCATACTGACCATGGCCCAAGAGGAAACGCCTCATCCGCCAGCCAGGCCCCGGCCCCGCAGGTGGCGCTTTTGGCTAGGGGCAGCGGTGAGCCTGGCTCTCGTCGGGTGGGCTGCCTGGTCGTTCGACTGGCAACGGGTCTGGTCGGCGTTGGGCAGAGCGCAGCCGGGCTGGGTCGTCGCGGCCCTGGCGACCGTCCTGCTCACGATCGCCGCGCGGGTGCTGCGGTGGCAGGGATTGCTCCTGCCCCAGCGCTTTGGCGTGGGCAAGCTACTGACAGCCCTGCTGGCGGGGCAGGTGGTCAACTATGTCATCCTCTCGCAGCTTGGCGTTTTCGTTCGGGCGGCAGCGTTGGGGCCGGGGAACAGAGCGCGGGCGCTGGGCACGGTGGTCGTGGAAAAGCTGTGGGACGTGATGATGCTGCTGGGATTGGTCGCGGCGCTCTCGCTGGGGTTGGCGCTGCCCGATTGGCTGGTGCTCCCTGCGCGCCTCCTGGCCCTTGGCTCAGCAGTGGCCATAGGATTGATCCTGGCCGCTCTTCTCCTTCAAAGGCGATTCTCCCAGACCGTCGGCCGTTGGTCACATGTCCTCGGGCGCTGGCTATCCGCAACGCTCGATGGTCTGGAGGGTATCATCCGCCCTCAGACGTTTGTTTGGGGGTTGTTGGGCTCTTTAGTGGTCTGGGGATTGGGCGCCGCGACTGCCTGGTGTGTGCTTCGGGCCTTTGGGATGCCGTCGGGAGCCGCACCGGTTCTGTTGCTATTGGCGGCGCTGCAGGCTGGCGTAGCCGTTCCATCGCTGCCGGGCAGCGTGGGGGTATTTGAGGGTATCTGCATCGGTGTGCTGGCGCTGTTTGGCGTTGGCAGAGAGGAGGCGTTAGCGACGGGGCTGGTTCTCCACGTCGTTATCTTTGCGCCTCCGTTGTTACTGGGGGGCCTGTTGATGTGGCGATCCTCTTCACGCCAGGGGCCGGAGCCAGCAGGATCCAGCGCCGCCGCGTCGACGGATCGGTCGATAGACCCCCTGAAGGTCCCCCTGCCAACTCGGCCTGTTTACACGCCCGGGCCTCGGCCCTCAGTCTCGGTCATCATTCCGGTCTACAACGGGGCAGAGACGTTGCCAGAGTGCCTGCGGGCGGTGCAGGCCCAGACTTTTCCGCCACAGCTATGCGAAGTTATCGTGGTCAACGATGGTTCGACTGACAACACGGCCGAGGTGGCACGCGGTTGGGGGGTGCGCGTTATCTCTCAGACCAACGCCGGTGCGGCAGCAGCCCGGAACCGTGGGGCACGGGAAGCACGGGGAGACATCCTGCTCTTTACCGACGCCGACTGTGCGCCTGCTCCTGATTGGATCCAGGACATGGTCGCCCCGTTCGTTCAGCCAGACAGCCCGCAGCCGGACAGTCCGATTGGGGCTGCGGGGGCCGTCGCCGGCGCCAAAGGGGTCTACAGGACACGGCAGAGGAGCCTGGTGGCCCGCTTTGTGCAGGCGGAGTACGAGGACAGGTATGACCGCATGCGGGGTCTCGACGAGATCGATTTTATCGACACCTACTCGGCCGCCTATCGACGCGACGTGTTCCTGGCATCCGGTGGTTTTGACGTCTCCTTTCCCAGCGCGTCGGTGGAGGATCAAGAGTTCTCGTTCAGGCTGGCGGGAGCCGGTCATCGCTTGGTTTTTGTGCCCGACGCCCAGGTATCCCACGTCCACGACCGCACGGTGGACGAATACGCTCGCCGCAAGTTCTGGATTGGCTATTGGAAGGTGCGGGTGATGCGCGAGCATCCCAGCAAGCTGATCCGCGACTCCCATACGCCGCAGGTCCTCAAGGTGCAGATGGGCCTGGCGGCGCTGGGAGCGTTGATGATCGTCGGAGGGTTCTGGAGCATCTGGCTGGCGGTGGCTGGGTTGGTGGCCTGGGCTGGCCTTGTCGCTGCCGGTCTGCCCTTTATACTCAAACTCTGGCGACGGGACCCCGCAGTGACCCTGATCGCGCCGCTTATGCTCTTTGTGCGTGCCTGGGCATTAGGGCTGGGGTTTCTGGCCGGGCTTGTGGCCATGAATGCGACGGCGACAAATGACGGATGACGAGCGCCGCATCCGCCCGAGTTCGATACCGAGCGCCCCGAGACGCGCCACACGCCGGTTCCCCGTGTGGGAGCTGGGGCCACCGATGGCAGTGGGGGCTATTCTGTTGACCATATACGGGCTGACGATGGCCCCGACGATCACGTGGGCACATCACGGAGCGGATGGGGGAGATCTGGTCACTGCCGTGGTTCGGGGCAGCATACCGCACCCCCCAGGTTTTCCCACCTACTTGCTGCTAGGGGCGTTGTTTATGCAGTTGCCTTTTCGGGATCCCGCCTGGCGGATGAATCTGATGTCTGCGGCGATGGCGGCTGGTGCAGCCGCCTTGGTGGTGGCAGGGATGGGGCATATTCCGCCTATCGCTTCTCGAAAACCGGCCTCCGCTGGCTCCGGACGCCGCGATTCCCGGCACAAGCCCCGCACGTCGGGGTTTGCCGTTTGCACGGGTCTTGTCCTCGGGGTGGCCCCTCTTTTCTGGTCACAGGCCCTGATCGCCGAAGTTTACGCGCCAGCGGCCTTTTTCTGTGCGTTGGTGGTGCTATTCGTTTTGCGCAACAGCTCCGCCTGGCTGTTGGGATTGGTCTGGGGGTTGGGACTGGGGGTTCACCCAACCCTGGTATTCCTGGCTCCTCTGCTGATGTGGCGCGCCTGGAACGAGCAAAGCCGTACGGCGAGGGCCGCGGTTTTGGTTCAGACTGGCCTTGTGGCTCTCCTGGTGTGGGGCGCGATGTACGGACCGGTGCTGCTGGCGCGGGCTGGCGTACGCTCGCCGTGGGGCGATGTGAGCACCGGTGAGGGCTGGTGGGCGCTCATCAGCGCACGGATATACCGCCAGTATCTCTTTGGGTTGCCGCTAGCCGCGTTGCCGCAGCGGCTCTTGGCGTGGATGGGGTTGCTGGCCCGCCAATTCACAGCCGTTGGCGCGATGCTGGCCGGGCTGGGGGCGGTGTTTCTGTGGCGGCAGGGCCAGCGCTCGCTGGCTTTGAGCTCAGGCCTTACGTTGGGACTGTTCAGCCTCTACGCGATCGGCTACAACACCGCTGACTCGTTGGTCTATCTGATCACAGCCCTGCCGGTGGCCGCTCTCTGGCTGATGGTGGGGTTGGAGCAGGCCAGTGAATGGTTGGAACGTCGGCTGCCACGGGGTACGTGGGCCATGTGGCTATTGCCTCTGGCGCAGGTCTTGTGTCTCTGGGGGCGGATGGATGTGAGCGACGACCAGGTGGCGCTCCGGTGGGCAGAGCGGACCCTGCTAGATGCGCCACCCGAAGCGGTTCTACTCACCGATCGAGATGGACATTCGTTTACACTGTGGTATGCTCAGGGTGTTTTGGGGGCGCGGCCAGATCTCGCCGTGATAGATGTGGACCTATGGGCCTACGAGCCATACAGGAGAACGGTGGAAAAAGATCTGGGAGTTCGGGACTTGGGGCTCGACCTGTTGCCCCAGGATTTGGAACGAATACTGGGACGTTCTATTGTGAAGGTGACGGGTGACCTATGAGCAGGTGGGTTCTGAGGCCTCCTTTGAGGTGACCCTGAGACTCTGGGAGTGGCGATGCCGATGACAAACGATCAAGCACCAGCGGATCATGAGGACAGAATAGAAGCTTGGACGAAATGGGGAGGACGGGGCCTGGTTCTGCTGGGGGTTGTGTTGGTTTTCGTGTGGGTTGTAGGGCTGGCTCAGGCGGCTCTATCGCTGCGCCAGCATCTGGCCCAGGTGCAGGCGTTGGTCGATGCCCCGCGGTCTCTCGATCCGGCGGCAGCCTGCGACCTGGTGCACGGTTTGCGAGATGACGTGGTGATGCTGCGTCGCCGGGCCGCGGGCTTGGATAGGCTAGGGCCTGCTTTTGGGTGGGTGCCCTGGGTCGGGGGAGAGCTGCGCGCTGCTCCCTCCTTGCTGATCGTGGCCGATGGTCTGACGGAGGCGGGGGCATTGGGCTGTGACGCGATGGGACCGGCGGTGGCCGCCCTGGGAACCACCGGCGAGGATTCTGCCGAGATCTCGCCAGAGGTCCTGGTGGATCTCTTGTCCGAGAAACGCTCGGACCTGGAGCAGGCACTGACGGCAGTTGAGCGAGCCCAGATTGCCTGGATGCAGGTAGATCAAGCGAGTCTCTCTGCGTGGACGGCAGGAAAGACGTCCCTGCTGGATCAGGCATTGCCATTGCTGCAGGCCGGTCTGTCGGCCGCGACGATCGCCCCCGATCTTTTGGGGATGGACGAACCTCGTACCTACTTGGTGCTGGCGTTGAACGAAGACGAGTTGAGGCCCGGTGGAGGGTTCATCACTGGCGTCGGCGAGGTCAGGGTGGAGGCGGGACAGTTGATCACGATGACGTTCCGCGACAGTTACGCCGTAGATGACTATACCCTGCCTTATCCTCTAGCCCCCGAGCCTATGCAGCGCTTTATGGGGATCGGGCTGTGGGTGTTCCGGGACAGTAACTGGTCGCCGGACTTTCCGACGGCGGCCCGGCAGGCTATCTCGCTGTACCGTCCCGGCTATCCCGTCACGGTGGATGGGATCGTCGCGCTAGATCAGCGAGCGGTGCAGCAGATAGTGAACGCCGTCGGGCCGTTGACGCTGGAAGGGGTAGAGGAACCGGTGACCGGCGATTCAATCATCCCCTACATCCGCCAGGCCTTGGCACCAGAGGAGGGGGAAAAGATCGGTGAGTGGTGGCGCCAACGCAAGTCCTTTATGGGCGTGGTCGCGAGCACAGCGTGGCAACAGGTGCAGCGTGGGCAGGTCGATTGGAGCACACTCGGCTGGACGATCTTTAAGCTCCTGGACGAAAAGCATTTGCTCGTCTATCTGGAGCACCCAGAGGCAGCAGCGCTGTTGGCCAAACAGGGTTGGGATGGTGCGCTGGCATCAGGATCCGGTCTGAGCGAAACCGAGGGAACGGGCGATTTCCTGATGGTGGTTGACGCCAATGTGGGATACAACAAGGCCAACGCGCGGATTGATGAGGAAATCATCTATCAAGTGGATTTGGAGAGCTCGCCTCCGCAGGCAGTCCTCACGCTAGTCTATACGCACACCGGCACGGTGGACGTGCCCTGCGTTCACGAGCCTGTGTACGGCTCGACCTACGAGGATATGATGAATCGCTGCTACTGGTACTATGTGCGAGCCTACACACCAGAGGGAAGTGAATTCATAGGAACGCCCCGTATCGCCGTGCCCGGTTTGGCGCTCATCACCGGAAAGCGGTATCTGGGTGACGTCGCAGTCCTCGAGGCTGACGAGGGCCCGTGGTTGACGTTTGGGGTGTTGGGACTGCTCCGGCCATCGCTAACCCAGGAGCGCGTCTTTACCTGGACTCTCCCTATAGATGTGGTAAAATGGCAGGAAGACGAGGGCCAATACTCCTTGCTGGTACAAAAACAACCTGGGACGTTGGGACATCAGCTTACTGTACGGGTTCGCCTGCCGGAGGGCGTTGAGTTGATAGAAACAGCGTCAAAGCCAGCGACCGCACAAGGGGCATGGATAACCTACCGGACAACTCTGAACCGCGACAGAGAGTTCAGCCTTCGTTTTGGGAGACAGCCAAAATGACGGGTATGGAGAACAAAGGGAGCAGAAAGGGATACGGGTTGTGGCTCGTGTTACTGGTAGTTCTGGTTGTGGCTTTGGCAACCAGCGCCGATCTGTGGGCTGCTCCGGAGCAAAACCCGGGACGACAGACCGTACCCTCTGGAACGCTGACACCGACGCCAAAGCGGTCAAATCCAAAGCCGTCTCAGCCGACGAATACGCCGCCAGCCACAGAGACGCCAGAGCCGATCATCCCTACCTTTACCCCCACACCGGGGGACGGCACAACAACCCCTTCGCCAGGTCCCACCGTTGAAGTGACCGCGACCGTTACCATACCGTCCAAGACCCCCACCCCTACAGAGGAGGTTGTGACGCCCACGGCTACCAGCACCTCCAAAGCAGAGGCGCCAACCGACACCCCGGCTCCGACGGCGACGCTCAAGCCAACGCCAACAACGTCTACCGACTCGGAGGCGTCATCTGCAGCGGCGCCCAGTGCTGATGCGGACCAAAACGCTCAGGGGATTTCGCCGCTGTTATACGTGGGTTTGAGTATGGTGGGTCTGGGCCTGGTCCTCTTGGTCGTGCGGAGGTTGCGTGCATAGAGGAGAGTGGCAGCTTTGGGCTGGGCTGCTACTCGTCGGTGGAGGCATCCTACTCGTTTTGCTTGCATGGCCCGGTGCAGATTGGGCCCTGATGTACGGGCGGCCCCCTACTCCTTCATCCACTCAAGTCCCAGAGCACCTCATCCCAACGCGCACACTGACCGGACAGGCTCTCACGGACCTTCCCCCGACCGAAGAAACACGCGCCCAGTACACTCAGGAGCCGTTGGGTACTCCAGATGTTATCCCGCAAGCTACACCCGCAGCACGATCATCAGAAGGTGATCGTGTTCTGTGGTGGGGGCGGCCGCGCTGGGGGATTGGCGTGGCGAGTGGACCCATCTCTCGGTACGACACCGGGCCGTTGCGCCTGGGATGGTACCTGGATTGGAGGGCACAGGCCAACCCGCTACGCCCAGGGGACATCGCGTACGTACAGATGATCCGGCTGGAGGGAGGCACGTTGTATCCTGGCGCGGGGGAGATCGCCGCTATAGCCCGAGCCAATCCGGGGGCGCTTTGGCTGGTGGGCAACGAGCCGGACGTGGAGTGGCAGGACAATCTAGCGCCCGAAACCTATGCTGAGCTGTATCACCAGGCCTATGGAGTGCTCAAGGGCGCCGATCCAACGGCGCAGGTGGCTATTGCAGGCGTCTCTCAACCAACACCGCTACGATTGCGGTATCTGGACGTGGTAATCGAAGCGTATCGAGAGCGGTTTGGTACAGAGATACCTGTGGATGTGTGGAACGTGCACAATTTTATGTTGCAGGAGTTGCGGGGGGGGTGGGGCGTGGGGATTCCGCTAGGGTTTTCCAACGACCAGGGCATGCTGTACCAAGTCGACGATAGTGGCAACCTAGATATCTTTCGCCAACAGATCGTGGCCTTCCGGCAATGGATGGCCGAGCGCGGCTATCGGGATTATCCTCTCGTCGTCTCCGAGTACGGCATTCTGATGCCGGAGGACTTTGGCTTCCCGCCAGAGCGGGTGACGGCATTCCTGGCAGGTACGTTTGACTTCTTCTTGACCGCCTCCGATCCAGCATTGGGTCACCCAGCCGATTCCAATCGATTGGTACAGATGTGGTGTTGGTACAGTTTGGATGCTCCTGCCGACTACTATCCGACGAGCAACCTGTTCGATCCGCAGACAGGAGCGATGACGGCTGTGGGAGAAGCCTGGATTAGGTACGTGGAATGAGGAGTGTCCCATGTTCCACAGAGGCTTGCCTTTCGAACCAGGTGTGCTATCATAGCTCCCATTCTTGAGTAGGAGTCCAGCGTTCGCACGTTCCAGTTCGCAGGACTGTGACGTTGCTCCACTTTGTTGGCAGGGGAGATGGGAGAATCCGGGAAAACACTCATACGGTTTGACGCTGTCTCGAAAAAGTATGTCATTCACCACGAGCGGGCCCGTTCCTTTCAGGAATTGGCCCTCAGCCTGTTCCGGCGCGATGAAGGTGCCACTGAAGAGTTCTGGGCCTTGCGCGACGTCAGTTTCACCGTGGAACAGGGTGAAACAGTTGGTATAGTTGGGTCGAATGGTGCCGGAAAAAGCACGCTCCTCAAGCTGATCTCTCGTATCATCGAGCCCACGTCAGGGCGGGTCGATGTCCAGGGACGGGTAGGTGCACTGCTGGAGCTAGGAGCAGGTTTTCATCCCGATCTGACCGGTCGAGAGAATGTTTTTCTGAACGGCTCCATCTTGGGTTTGTCCCGGGTAGAGATCCAGCGAAAGATGGATGACATCGTTGCCTTTGCAGAGTTGGAGAGGTTTATCGACATCCCGGTCAAGTTCTACTCATCCGGTATGTATGTGCGGTTGGGGTTTTCTGTTGCGGTCCACACTGCCCCAGAGGTGCTGCTGGTGGATGAGGTTCTGGCAGTGGGGGACCAGAACTTTCAGCACAAATGTCTTGAACGTATACTAGAGATGCAGCAGCAGGGCGTCACGATATGCTTTGTCTCGCATGGCCTGGGAACAGTTCGCCAATTGTGCTCACAGGCTGTTTGGCTCGATGAGGGCGTGGTCAGGGCAGCAGGCGAAGTTGACGATACAGTATCAGCATACCTGCGTCACGCGGCGACTGAAGAGGATGCTCGAAGTGAGCCAGCGGTATCCGAAAACGAGCAGCGGTGGGGAACTGGCGAAGTGGAGGTTGTGTCCGTCTCTTTCCTGGATGATAAGGGCAGAGAGCGACGTGTGTTTCGGGTGGGTGAACCTTGGACGGTTCGATTGCACTACCAATCCTCCCAGCGAATCAAAAGTCCCGTCTTTGGGCTGGCCGTTTTCCGGAACGATGGCTTGCATATATGTGGCCCCAACACCAAGATTGGCAACTTGGAGATTCCGTTTGTTGAGGGCGAAGGAGATGTTTGGTATCGTGTGGACGGCCTACCGCTGATGGAAGGAACCTATGCTGTGACAGTAGCGGTTCATAACGAAGCCGATACGGTGATGTATGATTTCCATGATCGTCTCTATACCTTCAAGGTACGCCAGGTGGATGAAGGGGAATGCTATGGGTTGGTGAGCTTGAAGGGTGAGTGGGGATGGCGCGACGGAGTGCGTGATAGTGAGTGAGCCCGCCTCTGTGCTGATCGTCAGCCACGATATCGTCGGTGCGCGAATGGCTGGACCGGGTATCCGTTATCGGGAACTCGCGCGTGTGTTGAGCCATCACTTCCCGGTGACGCTAGCCGTTCCTGAACAGGCTAATCTGTCTCAGGATGACGTTGATCTCTGGACGTACACCCCTGGGCAGTGGAATTCCTTGGCCTCAGCCGTGGAGCAAGCGGACACCGTCCTGGTGTGTGGAGATGTACTGGCCTGGTTTCCTATGCTGCAGGAGGCAGAGATTCCCCTAATCGTTGACGGATACGACCCTCATACGTTCGAGACGCTTGCATTGACCACCGGGACACCCGAGCAGGCCCAGAGACATCGAGAGCGCGAGAGGATCCTGCAGATGCAGTGCCAGGCTGGCGATTTCTTCATCTGTGCCAGCGAACGGCAGCGAGATTGGTGGTTGGGGTTGCTGGAAGGGGCCGGGCGAATTAACGTCCATACCTATGGCGAAGACCATTCGCTGCGGCGTTTGGTGGACGTCGTGCCTTTTGGTCTGCCTTCATCGCCACCGCGTCACACACGGCAGGTGCTTAAAGGCGTGTGGCCCGGCATCGGACCGGAGGATAAGGTGGTGTTGTGGGGGGGAGGGATATGGCAGTGGCTCGATCCCCTCACAGCTATCCGGGCGGTGGCCCTAGTTCAGGAGAAGAGACCTGACGTGAAGTTGGTATTTCCCGGCACCCGACACCCCAACAGGGCCGGTATCCCTGATATGCCGATGCGTCAGGACGCTATCCGGCTGGCTGAGGCACTGGGCTTGTTGGATCGGTGTGTGTTCTTTGGCGACTGGGTGCCTTACGAAGAGTGGTCCAACTATCTGGTGGAGTCGGACATAGGTCTCTCGCTGCACTTTGACAACATCGAGACCCGACTGGCTTTTCGTAGTCGGTTGTTGGACTATATCTGGGCTGGGCTGCCGATGGTCGCTACGCGCGGTGATGCCACCAGCGAATTGCTCTCTCGTTTCGAACTGGGCGAGACAGTCGACTATGAGCGGCAGGATGAGATCGCTGACGCGTTGCTGCGTTTCTTGGAGACACCCAAAGCGGCCTTGTTCGGGCGTTTCGAGCGTGCCCGAGTCGAGCTAACGTGGGAGAAAGCGGCCGCACCGCTGGTTGCGTTTTGCCGGCATCCTCGCCGCGCTCCAGACAGAGGAAAGTGTGTGCAACTATCCTCCGCGGCTTGTGGGTGGCAGGCGATGGCCGCCCAGCCCAGCACTGAACTTGAGGCCCTGCGCACCACTGTCGCTCAGCAGGATGCAGAGATGGCCCACTTACGAAAAACCATCGAAGGTTACGAACAGGGCCGCTTTATCCGGCTGATGAAGTGGCTGCACGATCTTGTGCCTTGAGAATCACCACTGGACGAACGCATATTTTGGTGTCCCTGTACCAAGATAGATATCTGTAGGAATCTGTGGGGTATGGAGAGAATGGATTTAGAGGAGCTCCGCTCTCGGGTCGGCAAGATCCAATGGTTTCATGATTTCGAGTTGGCACCGGGCGTGATGACTAACGGCTGGACCCCGATGGCTGAACGCGCGTCCTGTTTCCAGATTCCTCAGGATCTCGCCGGAAAGCGTGTGTTGGATGTCGGATGCGCGGATGGGTATTTTACTTTCTTGGCTGAATCCCGTGGGGCTAACGTGGTAGCAATAGACTCTTGGCCTCGCGAGGGCTTTTTCCTGGCCCACGAGGTGCTGAATTCAAGAGCTGAATTCTGCCATATGAGTGTGTATGATCTTGGCCCTGACACATTCGGGTTGTTTGACATCGTTTTCTTCTTCGGCGTATACTATCACCTGAAGAGCCCTCTCTTGGCGTTGGAACGGATCGCCAGCGTGACGCGCGAGTACGCCATTATTGAATCCCACATTGAAGGTTCACAGTGTGCCGAGGGCAACGGGTTTAGCCGCTTCTACGAGTTTAATGAATTGAACAACGATCCTTCGAACTGGTGGGGTCCGAACATCCCCTGCCTCTTGCAGACGACGCGCGCAGCCGGGTTTCCGCGTGTTGAGCTTGTCAGTTGCTGGGATCACGCCCGCGCCGTTGTGCGCGCCTACAAAGGGCCGCGTACGGCCGGGAAACCGCTCACTGAGAATATCCTTCTCGGTGTGAATACGCCAACCGCGAATGCACATGTAGAAGGAATGGTTCTAGTCTCGGGGTGGGCACTCCACCAGTTTGAACCCCAAGATGGCATCGAACACGCTGTTATCTATCTGAACAATCTGGATGATCCAGACTCGATGTTGGGCGAGGCCGAATATGGAATTCACCGAGAGGACTTGACGCCTAGTGTCAGCCCCATCTACGGCGATGTTGGGTTCCAGTTTGCGTGGGATGCGACTGGTACACCGCCAGGTGAGCACACACTGTACGTCCTGGTTGAAGGAAGGGAAAGCTGGAACTATAGTCCTATCCCTATCACTATCGGTGTGCCAGAGACAAAACCCGGCCCCTCAGATACAGAAGCGCTTGGCGTTTTGGCAGAACAGGAGCAGGGACTTGTTCAGGAGGATATCATAACCGGGCTGAATCGGATGATAGTCGAGCGCGAGACCGAGATTGCCCGATTGCGCGAACTGGTGGCAGGATACGAAAAGGGGCGCTTTATTCGGTTTATGAGATGGCTGCATAACCTATTTCCCAGGAGAACCGACGGATGAAAGCTTCGGTAATCGTGCTGTCCTGGAATGGGATGGACTACCTGGAGGATTGTCTGAAAGCCGTGCTCTCCCAGGACTATGCCGACTTTGAGGTCGTCGTCGTGGACAATGGTTCCACCGATGGCTCGGCGGATCTGGTGGCCGAACGGTTCCCTCAGGTGCAGTTGATCCACAACGAACGTAACCTGGGCTTTGCTGCGGGGAACAACGTTGGGCTGGAAGCAGCAACAGGGGATGTTTTGATCCTTTTGAACCAAGACACGGTTGTGCGGCCGGGGTGGTTGGCGACGTTAGTGGAGGCTCTGTCTGCTGATCCCAGTATCGGCGTCGCCGGTGGCAAGGCCCTGTATCCTGATGGGACTATCCAGCACGCGGGGGGATATGTGAATGAGCGTGGTGAGGGTTTCCACTATGGATACAGGGAGGAGGATGACGGGCAGTTTGACCAGATGCGTGATGTGGATTACGTGACGGGCGCGACCCTGGCCATCACGCGGCGGGCATTTGACGCTGTTGGACCATTGGACGAGGGATTCGGGGCAGCGTATTATGAGGATGTGGACTGGTGCCACCGGTCACGTAGCGCCGGTTTCCGAGTGGTGTACGTTCCCTGCGCAGTGCTGATTCATAAGGAGGCCAGCGCAGCCGCAGATATGAGCTACGGAGGGATCTGTCTCTTCCATTCTAACCGGTTGCGCATCGTGCTCAAACATTGGCCTCTCGACAGATTAGTAGACGAGTTTTTGCCGTGTGAGCGGACTTGGTTGGAGAACCTGGGCGAGGGCAGCGAGCGCCTCGTCGCGGCTGTGCACTATGGCTATCTTCATCATCTCCTTCATCTAGTTGGCATATTGACCTGGCGCAGCAAGTTACTTGGGGATTCGTTGGAAGAAGCTGACACTCTAGCGGATGTGTTGTTGAGCCTGCGGACAGTTGTTCCCGCCAAGCCGGCTAGGGTAGACCCGGATTCGATACCAACTCCCGACAAATCCAGTTTCGTGGCTGCACAGGAGAAGAGGTGGGCCGAGACTATGGAGACGCTCCGTCATCGTCAGGTTATTCAAGAACATCAATTTCGTTCCGAGGTGCCTTTCGTCGGACCATTGATCGCCGCTTTTCGCCGGCGGTGGAACCGCATCTCGACGCAGTGGTACGTGCAGCCGATAATCCGGCAGCAGAGTGAGTTCAACGCCCATGTGATAGCGACTCTCGAGGCGATACTTGAGAACATGGAAGCGTGGATGGGAGAGTACGAGGGGCGGCTGAACCAAATCGAGTATGACCGACAGCGGCTGGGTAAGGTAATGGTTGAGTATATCAGTGAGAGTCGTCGGGAAATCGGTGAACTGGCGCAAGAGATCCGCCGATTACGTACATCGCTTGAAAACGTCACCCACTAGCAGGTTGCAGTATGCGTGTCCTGGCTATCACCAATACGTTTCCCCCTGGTTACACCGGTGGTGCTGAAGTTGCGAATTACCACACCTGTCGGGGGTTGATCCGTCGAGGGGTCGACTGTTCCATCCTGGTGATCAGCAACCGTATGCCTCAAACGGAGAACGAGTGGTATGAGTTTGGTGGCATACCGGTCCATCGCGTGAGTTTCCACACCAAGGTACGGCGGCATCTGACAGACGTCTTCGACTGGCGTGTCTATCGTCTAGTTCGAGCCGAGCTACGCCAGTTGAGGCCTGATATCGTCCATATCAACAACGTCTCTGGGGCCACGCTAGCGCCCTACGTGGCCTGCCGCGTGATGAACGTGCCGGTAGTCAATACCCTGCACGACTTGTGGCTGCTGTGTCCCAACAATATGCTGTACCGGCGTGATGGCACGTTCTGCGATCCGGTGCAGAACCCAGGGGATTGTCGGGATTGTTACCGCCGCTACGATTTCTGGGGAAACGTTCCTTCTCGCCGGACCGTCTTTGCTGCTTTGACATCTAACGTCAGGGTTTTCATCTCCCCCAGCCAGGCCGTGATCGACCGGCATGTGGAAGCTGGCTATGCGGCGCATCGCTTCCGTCGGATACGGCTGGGATTTGATGGGCGCGTGTCTGAAGAGCCTCGCCACTCAGGCCTCCGGGCGGCGATCGGCATGGCACATCGACACCGGACGATCGTTTTTGTTGGGGGAGGGAGCCAGATAAAGGGCGCCCACGTCCTGCTCCAGGCCATCCCGATGATGTTGCGCCACATTGAGCGGCTGAGTGTCATAGTGGCCGGTGTTGGGGAAGCACGATATTTGGCCCAATTCCGCCGATATGAGCCCATTGTAAATCTATTGGGATGGGTCCCCTTTGACGAGATAGAGGGCCTGTTTGGTGCGGCAGACTTGACCGTCGTCCCCTCAGTTTGCCACGAAAACTCGCCAGTAGCCATTTACAGCAGTCTGCGGGCTGGCACCCCCGTCGTCGGTTCTGCTTTTGGTGGTATTCCAGAGTTGATCAGCGCTGGCAGGACAGGTGATCTCTTCCCAGTGGGTGATGGCGCCGCTTTGGCGGAAAGGATCATTCTGCATTTCGCTCGCTCGGGCCACGACCGGCGTCGTATGCGGCAGCATTGTGTCGAATATGCTCGGACAAATCTGACGCTGGAAGAACACATTGAGGGCATCCTGCAAGTCTATCAGGATGTATTATTGGGCGGCTGATTTGTACGTTCCCGATGGCGATAACCTGACGAAACGATCCATGGCTGAGATTCGTCCTGGAAGACCAAGGCGGGTGCTCTATTGGGTGGCCTTCACATGTATTCTATTGTGTAGTGCCGTCTTGATCTGCTATCGTATTGATGAACCACTATGGGAAAGCGGTCATCATGGTCATCATATGGCGGAACTTCCCCACAATGCTTTGAATTACCTGCGCTTTGGCTATTGGGATACCAAGCTTGGTTATGTCTTGAACTATGGCAAGCTTGAGCCAGTTGGTGGATTCTCGTATCGGGTGGATCACCCCATGGTGGGACCCGTGATGATCTCTCTTGCCTACCGGGTCTTTGGCGTCGATGAGTGGAGTGCTCGACTGGCTTTTGTGATTCTGGCGTTGGGCAGCTCGGTGCTCACTTTTCTCCTTGCACTGCGTCTGTCGGAAAACCGGTGGAATGCAATGGCTGCCCTATTGCTCTGTGCCTGGTCACCCATGATGCTCTTCTACGGCAGGGTGCCAGCTCCGCATAACGTAAGTCTGTTCTTCTCTCTGCTCTTTTTCTATCTCTACTGGCGTTGGTTTGTCACCGAGCGCTCTGGTTACCTGATCGCTGCCTTTGCGATGCTCACGGTAGGGGCCTTTACGGATTGGATTGCTTACTTTGCCATTGGGCCTGTTCTTGTCCACTACTTTTTCTTCCGTGGCAAAGCGCGAAAGTGGCCGGTCGTTTTAGCGTTCATGCTTTGCCCATTTCTGCTGTTTGGCCTCTACCTCGCGTGGATATTCTGGCTGGTTGGTCCCCATTCACTGCAGAATCTGTGGGGCACTTTTGTGGATCGGACTATATCCAGCCATGGTTTGGGTGTGCCACTCACCGTCAGTGGCGTGTTGCGTGTCTACTACGAGCGGGCCGTTTACTGGCTCACGATGCCCGTGCTGGCGTTATCCATCGGCTGGATCGTTTCGTTTGGCCGGATGCTTGTCAGCCGCCGTATCTCAGCTTCCCAGGGTCTACTTTTCGCTCTGTTTGCTTTTGGATTCAGCTATAATCTGGTTTTCACCAATCTGGTGATGGTTCACGATTTCTCCATGCTCTACCATTTGGTGCCGGCCTTTGCACTGGCTTCGGCTTCGGTGTTAGTTTGGATAGCTGCTCGTTACTCTCACAGAACAACCATCTTGACCGGCGTAGCCATCGGGATGGTTCTGGCCCTGTTCGCCGGGCAGTCGTTCAAAGCCTTTTGGACGGAACATGGCAAGGATGTTCCTCATACCGAGGTGTACTACGCAGGAAAGGCCCTGGATGAAGTCGTATCGGACACCGGAAGCTACATTGACGCTGTTGAGTTCACCCCTTACCTTGCGCTCAGGATGTATGCCGCTGCCGATAGGTCTTTCCGCAGGGTGGAAACATTGGATGATTTCGTAAAAGTAGAGGATGACCCAACTTATGAGGCCATAGTTGTAAATAACTCTGACGGCACAGAAGCTGAACTTCGGGAGTACCTGACCGAAGGATATCCGAGGACGGATGTCTCAGGTTATTCCATCTTTGAGCTGGATCGAGACGGTTCAAACACAGTGGTCGAAAACCCCCATATCGAGAATCCGTACAAGATCACGTTTCAGGACCAGATCGAGTTCTTGGGTTTCGATATAGACCGGTTTGTGTATCAGAAAGATGAGCAGATCGAGTGGACGGAGCGATATCTGACCCAACACGCCGAGCTTTTGCCGGAGTACCGGACGACCTTCCGGGTGGTCAACTATTGGCGGAAGATAACGGGCGAGCCGATTGACTACACGCTGAGGACTCAATTCGACGCCCACAACGGTCAACTGTATCGCCTTGAGCAGCCGTACGGTGGACTTGATGATCTGTATCCAACTGTGTATTGGCCAACCAATCAGATCATTCGAGAGGAGTTCGAGATTGTCGTACCGGCCGAACATCCATCGCTGAATTATGGGATGTGGGTCAGCGTTGAGAGAGATGCAGGGTGGTATCTGCTTCCCGAGGCATCTCAACTGACGGATACAACCAATCGCGTCAGGGTGGGGCAAATCTACGTCAGGGCCACCGCGACCGAGGTCTCACCAGAGTCGATCAGCTATAACATAGACTACCCTGTTGATGTCAGACTGGACGGGGGACTGTCGCTGATCGAACTTGGTTTGAGTCAGGACGCTGTATATCCCGGTGATCTGTTAGTCGTCACGCTGACCTGGCGCGCCCAGACTGAGGTTGGACAGGACTATAAGGTATTTGTCCATGTGATGGATCCAGGGGGCAGGCTGGTGGCCCAGCACGATGGGAAACCTGACCATTGGAGGCAGCCTACTTCCCAGTGGGAGCCAGGGACGCCGATACAAGATGCACATCCGGTGCTCTTTCCTCTCGATGTGCCCCCCGGCACGTATGATATCCAGGTGGGTATGTATCAAGAGGGAACGATGGAGCGACTCTCTGTGCTGTCGGCCTCAGGATCCCCTTCTAGCGACGTTGTGCAGGTGGGAACGGTGGAGGTATTACCCCTGGATGAGTGAGGCACATCCTGCGGGCCTAGCAGAAGAGGTTGGGCGCTCGATGCGCCTTCTCCACGTGACCCACCAGTACCGTCCGGCCATTGGCGGAGCTGAGCGGTATATCACTGACCTTTCCGAGGAGCTGGCACGGCGCGGTCACCAGGTGGACGTATTCACCAGCCGCTCGACGGACTATCGCTCTTGGCGCGGCGATCTGCCGCGTTTCGAGCAGCTCGACGGTGTGAACGTCCACCGCTTCAGCGCGCTGCCGCGTACAAAATGGATATGGCGGGCGCTGGCCTATGGGTTCGAGCACTACTGGCGTACGGGGCGGCGTCGCTACGAGCCCTTTATCTTTTTCGGCAACGGCCCCATTTGTCCGGGGATGTTCTCTGCAGTGCTGCGCCGCGCTCGCCGGTACGACCTGGTCCACATCAATAACCTTCACTACTCACAGGCGCTCACTGCCTATGTCGCCGCTCGCCTACGCCAGCTTCCGATCGTCATCACGCCCCACGTGCATGCTGAGCAGCGGGTAACCCACGATGTCCATTACATGCACAGCATTTTGCGAGGTAGCGATGCTGTGCTAGCTGATACCCAGGCCGAAAAAGAATACCTTTTCAAACGGGGCTGGAACCGAGAGATCGTTGCCGGTGGAATCGGTATGCGGTTAGATCACTTTCCATCTCTTGATCGACGACAATGTCGAAACCGCTTTGATCTCCCGGAGCATGGGTTCGTGATCCTGTTCCTGGGGCGCAAGACCGAGTATAAAGGGCTTGACATGTGTCTGGAGGCATTCTCGGCCCTTCGTCAGCAACGGCAGGACGTGCGCTTTCTGGCCGTAGGGCCTGAGACAGAATTCTCCCGGCAATTGTGGCCTCGATATAATGGGTTGGAGGGCATAACTGTGCGTGGGGTGGTCTCGGATGAGGAACGACTGGCTGCATTGGCGGCCTGTGACGTGCTCGTCATGCCCTCGGTTGGGGAGGCTTTTGGGATCGTGTATCTGGAAGCTTGGGCTTATCACAAGCCCGTCGTTGGGGCCAAGATAGAGTCGGTGTCTTCCATCGTCGGAGATGGCCAGGATGGTTTCCTGGTCGAGCCTGAGCAGGTCGCCTCGCTGACTCAGCGCTTGGCCCAAATGGCCGATAACCCAGAGATGACACGGGCGATGGGCCGACAGGGACGCATCAAGCTGGAGAGGCGCTACACTGTCGAACGTATTGCCGATGTAGTGGAGGGGACCTGTGCCCGGGTAGTGCGACGACATCATACGTTGAGGGATAGAAACAGGGCCTAGATACAGAATTGGCGTCAAATCCACATCTACCGTGTCTGTTGAATGGAATGAGGCTGAAAAGACGCGATGTGTGAGTCACAATTTGGAGGAGATGTATCGTGCGCGTTAGCCTAATCAATCTGAACCTGGTGGCTCATGACGCCATTGGGCAGTGTATGTTGAATCAGGTTCGCTACTTCAGGCGACGGGGGGATGAGGTGCAGGTCTGTGTGCTGCATCCGCCGCAGGGCATTCCAGAGGACGTTAAGGCATTGACCCGAGTGGTCAGCCTGGGAGAACTAGTCGCCCATCGTGACAGTTCCTTTGCCCGCTCGGATCTATATGTCTATCACTACCCGGGGCGCTACCCGTTGGTGGAAAGCATCAAGGGGATCGAACGGGGAGCGGTAATTCTATATTACCACAACGTCACCCCACCCGAGGTGTGGGCAAGCGCCTTCGAGCAGGAAACCCTGAGGCACAGCATACAGAGTGTTGGTTCGCTTGCACACTACGCGGACTTGATCGTCGCCGATAGCCCCTTTAATGCCGATCAGTTGGTTGAGGAGCACGGATGCGAGCGGGATCGTATCCGGGTGCTGCCCCTGGCCGTGGCGCTAGATCGGTTCAGCCCTGGTCCGCGGGAACAAGCATTGGTCGAGGAATATCGGCTAGAGGGGCGGCGGGTGATTCTCTTTGTCGGGCGGATGGCTGGGAACAAGCGAATCGATCTGCTCGTCGAGGCGCTGTCTCTGGTGCAGCGACAGGTGCCCAACACCGTCCTGCTGTTGGTGGGTGACGATCAGGGTAATCCAGCGATTCGAGAGGCCGTCGCCCGAGCACGGACTCTTGCCAAGGAACTCGACGTCACCAAAGACGTGATAATCACAGGTGTTGTGGATCAGTCATTGCCCTACTACCGCTTGGCTGATGTGTACGCCACAGCCAGCTTGCACGAGGGGTTCGGTGTGCCGCTTATTGAGGCGATGGCCTCTGGAGTGCCGGTTGTGGCCAGCCGGGCCACAGCTCATCCGTGGGTGGTCGGGGAGGCCGGCCTGCTGGCTGAACCAGACGATGCCACGGACCTGGCGGATAGGATTCTCCAGGTGCTGATCGATGACGGCTTGCGGGGCGATTTGGTGCGTCGCGGGTTGGCGCGCGCGCGCGCGTTCTCATTGGAGAGTTACGAGACAGGGTGGGCCAGGATAGTCGCCGATGCCACGGCCTGGCTGCCTGAACAGCCCTATCCCCGGCCTCGCTCCGTGCCGGGACAGCCTGTGATGACGGCCATCGATACTGAGGAGGCAGAGGTTCCCTTGGTGATCCACGACCTATTGCTCGACAGCGAGCTGGGTCAGTTGGAAGACTCTGCCGACGTAATGATACGTGACTACACTGTGAGCTCCAGGATTCCCCTGGTGGGCACCTTCGTTGCCTGGTTCCGGCGCAACCTCACTTCCCACTTGCGTGAGCCCTACGTGGACCCGACGTTCGAGCGGCAGGTAGCGTTCAACCAACAGATGGTTGAGATGATGCGGGAAGTCTTGGAGCGTGTAGCGACATATCTGAAAGGTACGGAAGAGAAAACGTGCGACACGATGCAGCGTCAACGGGAGCTTGAGGATCACTTGACCCGTGTGGAGACCTGGTTGGGGCTGTTATCAACCCAGGTGATTCTGGCGGAAAAAGACCGCTCTGCCGCTCTAGATGACGATCAGTTGGCCGGACTCTACCAGCGGGTTGAAGAGCTGCACGATCGACTGATACAACAGCAGCGGCGGCAATCTGATACCTGACCATGGGACCTTGTAGCGAGAATCAGGCTGGCCGGATGAGACAGACCACCCCGTTCGATTTGCAGGATACGGAACGAGTGCGCGACTATCTGGAGCACAGTGTCGCCGACCCTGCGGCGGCTGATGAATATCGAGCCTATTTGAACGATACATTTCATTGCCTTCTGACAACGATGGACTTTTTGCCGGATCGTCCCGGCCGCGTATTGGAAATTGGGGCTACGCCCTATTACTTGACCCTGCTGATGAAACGTTTCCGACCCTATGAACTGGAGCTGGTTACCTTGTCTGACGAGGTAGAGGCAAGCGACAGTGCCACTCGTAGTATCGTGCTGGACAATCCTGCCTTTGACGAACGGCACGAACTAGATTCCCGCCAGGTCAACATTGAGCGCCAGGTGTTCCCCTATGATAGTGAAACCTTCGACGGTGTGGTGTTCTGCGAGGTGCTGGAGCATCTAGCCCGCGATCCGGTGGCAGCGTTGGCCGAGATGCACCGTGTGCTCAAGCCAGGTGGCTGGCTGGTCGCTACCACACCTAACGCGGCTTGGTACGAAAACATCGCCAAGTTATGGCTGGCCCAAAACACCTATTCGTCCTACACGCTAAACAGTCCGTACGGACGGCATCACCGGGAGTATACGCTTTCAGAACTGGAGCAGTTGCTGACCCTGCTTGGCTTTGATATCGAACGGGCTGAAGCGCGAGATGTGCACCCCGGACGTAGGCTGAGCCTGCGCAGCCGTGTCTTCCGGGCCCTCAAACCGGCTCGCTTTCACGAAGAGGGATTATTTTGTCGCGCCGTCAAGGCCCGGCCGTTGAAGCTCGCACGTCCCGGCTGGCTGTACGGCGTCGACTATGGCGACAAGATGGCTATCCCAGCCTATATGCTTGCCGGAGCGACTGGTACCCTACGACACTCATCTCTTCGCCTGCCGGCGACAACACCAGGCCCCAGCCGCTTTTCGCGTAGGCTGTGCAAGTTATGTGACATAAACGATTGGCATGGTGAAGACTGGTTGAGTATCCTAGACGAGATGGGGTTGGGCTACCAACGTGGTTCTCAGAAGCGCCATCGCAAGGCGTGGGAGTGGGTGTATGGCGTATATGGCCTCAAGCAACTTGGCATGTTACATGAGGGAGTGAGTGCACTCGGTGTGGGTGCGGGCACAGAGCACGTTCTGTTCTATCTGGCCAATCACCTTGGCCATGTGCTTGCTACTGACATCTATGGCGAGGGTTCCTTCGCGGATTCGACCGCGCCACCAGGAATGCTGGATCATCCGGAGTCGTTTGCGCCGTTTCCATATCGCCACGATCGCCTCTCGACGCGGTATATGGATGGACGCAGGTTGGACCTGCCGGATGATTCCTTCGATGTGGCGTTCTCCTTCTCATCTATTGAGCACTTTGGTGGGCACATGGCGGCCGCAGAATCCCTGCGCGAGATGGGGCGCGTCGTACGGCCTGGTGGTGTGGTCGTCATCACCACCGAACTTGTCGTCAACGGTGTATCACACCAAGAGTTTTTTCTTCCTGATCAGATATATCGCAATCTGATTGAACCTTCAGGTCTGCGGTTGATAGAGGATATAGACTTTTCGCTCTCGGAAGAGACGCTGTCTGCCCTGGTTAACGCAGGCCATGTTGGTTGGGAGGAGATCATTCCGCACGTACTTATTAGGTATGGCGACATAGTGTGGACCTCGATTGCGCTGTTCCTGGAAAAGCCCGCGCAGGAATGCTGATGACAGGTCATAGATAGTAGGGAGCAATGCAGGAGTGCGTATCAGCATGCTCGGGACCTGCCGACAGATGAGGGTGATGTGAGCGAAAAAGGGCAATGAAGCGCAAATGTGCACAGTGTGCATTCATCCCGGGCTTGTGCGTTGTCACGGTTCTGGTCCTGCTGTGGCTGTCGAATGACGGATCAGCGGCCGGGTATGTTCGTGATGCCGATAACATCCCCTGGTGTGTTGGCTGTGGTAATCCAGGACTTATGGTGAACGCGAGAGTGACTTTTGGCACAGGTGACGAACCTCAACCCGATGGTGCGGTCCGTAATACCGACATAGGTGCGGGTACCCGTCTAGCGCTGCGACCAGAAGGCAGTTCGGAGCGATTGCTCTTGGCCTTCTACTATCCCTGGTTCTATCTGATCCATTGGACTGATCCGGATATGCTTGACACCCCTCTGTTTCCCTACGACTCTAGCGATCCGCTTGCCGTCGCCCGTCACGTGACCTGGGCCCAGGCTGCGGGACTTGACGGCTTTGTTGTGTCCTGGTGGGGCTGGGAAGACGAGATTTATGACGATAACTTTGCTCAGGTCCTGCATCAGATGACCGGCACCGACTTGAGGGCGACTGTGTACTTTGAGACGTTGTCACACCACTTTACTTCTACTGACAAGGTTATCAGTGAGCTTGAATACGTGCTGGATACCCACTCCGATCACCCAAGTTTTCTCACGCACGATGGTCGCCCAGTGGTTTTTATCTATGCGGCGAGACACGTGCCTAGAGCAGGGGGGATCTCGGCCTACGACGCATGGCAGACGATCGTCGATCAGCTCCACACCGATGGTTACGATCCTATCTTGATCGCCGATACCCTTGACCCTGCTTACTTGGATATCTTTGACGGCCTGCACACCTATCTTGCGCTGGGAGAGCCATCGGAGTACGAGGCCATCTCCTGCCAGGCCCACCAGGCCGGCAAGCTGTGGGCCGCCAACGTCTACCCAGGTTACGACAATGGGTATTTGCGCATCCCACGCGACAATGGTCAGATCTATTCAGATACGTTTGGCGCTGCTCTCCAGTCGAACCCAGATTGGATTGTGGTGACCAGCTTTAACGAGTGGTTTGAGAACACGCACATCGAACCTGGCGTTCTGTACGGCTACGAGTACCTGTCACGCACCGCGACCTTGGCGAGTCAGTTCCGTGTCTGGAAGAGTCTCCCTGTGGTCTATGTAGATGCAGCTCGCGTTGGCCCAGAGGATGGCTCGGCTTCATACGCCTACAATACGTTGAGTGAAGCCGTGATGGCCGCTGATGAAGGGGCGGTTGTGCGCATAGCCAGCGGTAATTATGCCGGACCGATCACTCTGAGGCGGGACATTACTCTGGAGGGAGGCTACGAACCTGTCGGCTGGACGCGCACAAGAGATGCTGGCACAACTGTTATCCGAGGTGATGGTGCCAGCCCGGTTATCAGAACGGACCCTGACCCCTGCTCAGCCCCTCTATCCATCGTGTTGGATGGGGTTACCATCACGGGTGGGAGGGCGGGGGGGACACCTGCCTCGGGCGGCGGCATACACGTGAAGGACGCGTCACTGGAGCTCACCAACAGTGTAATCGTCGGCAACTATGCCCAGGATTACGGTGGTGGTATATGGGTGGCGCCAGACAGCCGATTGGCGATTCAGAGCTCTTTTATCGTGAGCAACACGGCCAGCGTCGGCGGGGGAGTGTTCGTAGGCGACGGGGCGCAGTTGTGGTTGACGAACACCGTGATCGCCCGAAACGGGGCCACGGTTGTAGGGGGTGGCCTTTACGCACGCCCGGATGGTTCGGTGCACGTCATCAACAGCACGCTGGCCCACAATGATGCGCCGGGTAGTGGCGCGGGGCTATACGCCTGGTCTCCCTTGTCGCAGACCGTCGCGATCACGAACAGCATTCTGTGGGGTGGAGGCGGCAGCGCCGTGAGATGTCTCGAGAACTGTCAGGTTGGCTATTCGGACGTGGCGGGTGGGTGGGCAGGCACAGGTAATCTGGATACCGATCCACTGTTCTCCGATCCAGACAGCGGGGACTATCACCTGAAGCCGAAATCTCCAGCCATCGACGCTGGAGCGCCAACTGGCGTGTGGCCCATCGGTCCGGCCCCAACCGCGGACATCGACGAGGATCCTCGGCCGCTTGGGATGGGGGTGGATCTAGGGGCGGATGAGGTTGGCCCGCTCGCCCTGTCCACGGTCAGCGTGGACAAGCGCGTCGTCTTGTTGGGTGAAAAGCTCCACTACACCCTCACGCTCACCAGTACGCACCCCTCTGGGAGTTTGCCCTTCTGGGTGACCAACACGTTGCCTCTAGTTGCCGACTATGTTTACGAGTCGCTACATGCTTCTACCGGTACTGCCGTCTACCTACCCGCTGGGAGCACTGTGC
>CAYUIS010000061.1:26685-27838 GCA_964444825.1 uncultured Anaerolineales bacterium
GTGCTCCCGCACATTCTGTGGATGGGAACAGTGAGTGCGGACCAGCCGGTCACCCTGAGTTTCGCCGTCGCCACCCACGACCAGACGGCGCTCTATTGTGCCGACGTCGTCAATCGGGCACTTATTCAGACCGATGTCGGTGGACCCAATGGCCACCTGGCCATTGAGCGCAGCGCGGTCAGTCGGATCAGCGACGCCAAGTTGGATCACATCGTCGTTCAACGCACGGTGCATGCCGGTGGGGACTTGGTAGTCACTGATACGCTACAGACTGGCCACGGCTTGAGCGTGCACGCCGTAGGATATGACGGCTGCGGCGAGTATCTTGGCCCTGTCCTGGTGACGTGGAGGACGACGGGTACACTCGAGTACCAGGAGAGCTTGGGTACCAGTTTTACCTTCACGCCAACCATAGCCGGGGGCGAGGGGAGGATTGTGGCCACTGATGATCAGGGGCATATGGGTGAGACAGGGCCAATCACCGTTGTGGAGGTTTTCCCTAAGATCAGCGTGTCGCCGTCCTCGCTATCAAGCACCCAGTCCCTGAACCAGCTCGTTGTCCAGCCACTGACCGTGTCGAATGAATCCGGAACGTTGACCTACAAGTTGCCCCGCGTCCACGCTCAGCCGTTCGAGGTTTTGTATACGTGGGACGAGAGCTTTTTCGTGGACGTACACACATCATCGGAAGGTAACGTCTGGGACTATTACTTCACGCCAGAGGAGACGGAGGAGCACCTTTCGGGCGGAGAGATCAGCGTGACGGAGGTAGAGGTTCAGAGCTATGGGGTCAACCTGGCAGACTGGATCAACTGGGACTGGGAGATGCATTTGGGAGACCGAGACATCGGCTTTCCGGAAGGGCAGATCAAGGCCTCCCTGATCTCTCCCGGGGATGGATACGAGAGGAATGCGCCGTGTCAGCTTCAATTTACGGTCGGCGAGCGGCAAAACGCAAGCTCGTATGTATACAAAGCCAGCCACAGCTTTGCCACCGGGTCCACCTCAGCTGTTCCGTTTTACGGGCACGTAAAACATAGCCTGTCAACTCCAATGCAGATTGCTGACGGTTTACACGCCCAGGTGTTCTTCTGGACCGGTGACCCTCGGGTAAAGATTCAGTTTGACCGTGTCCATCTGACCGTGCGTGGCA
>CAYUIS010000062.1:0-27811 GCA_964444825.1 uncultured Anaerolineales bacterium
TTTCTGCCCGCAGGCACCAGGCACTGGATAGCTTTATGTCAATGGGAAACTCCTGTGTATCAACAATGTGATTTCGGACACAGAAGCAATCGAGGCGGCGGCGTCTATGGGCTGAACAGGAAGTGAGGAATGGAGTCAGGACGAAAAGCAGAGTATCTTGGTGGTGACCATGAAGCTTGATCTTGGGCTTGTGCCGTTCAGTCGTTACGGATCCTACATTGCTTTCTCCTATCTCCCAGAGTCAAGGGAAGGACCAGCGGGATTGTATATGCGGACTGTCCACGGCTGCGGGTCTCACGCGGGTGTGCTCCATCCTATCTTCCGTCTAGGGCTTTTGCGTAAAGAGGACCCTGTTCCCTTTGCCGAGGTCGCGACGCCCACCGTCTTGCGGCTCGAGGCGGAGGGTGGATATGTCGAGATTTGTATCGCGGAGCCGAAACTGGTCCGGATCAGAGGGGCCGGCGTTGCCCTCCGTCTTTTGATGGATACTGGCTTGTTCGACCATGCGATTCCCGCCGAGGATCAGCGGTGGCGCGTGGTCAACTGGGCAACGGGGACAAAGTATATGCTGACCTCCATCGCGGGCCAGCTTGTGGTGGACGCCCCCTGGCAGGTAGATAGGTCCGATCACGTCGTGGCTGACTTTGTGCCCGATCCAGATACAGGGCGGTTCGAGGGGGCGATAGAGGAATACGCCACCGTATGGCAGGGGAGGGACTATGGCGATAGCTTTGATGCTTGCCTCGATGGAGCCAACGAGGAGTATCTGGTCTGGTTGGGGAAAACACCGGGGGTTTCTTCGGCGTATGCCGCCACCGGGGAGCTGGCCGCCTATGTCAACTGGTCGTCCGTGGTTGCTCCAGAAGGTCACCTGGCCCGGCCGGCGATGTTGATGTCAAAGAACTGGATGAACAGCCTTTGGAGTTGGGACAACTGCTTTAACGCTATGGCGCTCATGTATGGAAACCCCGAGCTAGCTTGGGATCAGTTTATGATTCCGGTGGATCATCAGGACGCCAGCGGTGTGTTTCCAGACAGTGTCAACGATAGCGTCGTCCACTACAGCTTTTGCAAACCACCCATCCACGGCTGGGCGCTAAGGTGGATGATGAGGCGCACGGGCTTTATCGATGAGGCGCGGCTGGCAGAGGTGTACAAACCGCTATGTCGCTGGACGCAGTGGTGGTTCGATTATCGTGACGACGATCACGACGCAATCGCGCAGTATAATCACGGGAATGATTCTGGGTGGGACAACGCCACTGTCTTCCAGATTGGTCCTCCTGTGGAGGGGCCGGATCTCACGGCCTACCTGGTCATTCAGATGGACGTTTTGGCAGATGTGGCGCAAATCCTCGGCGAAACGCGGGAAGCGGACGTGTGGCGGTCACGGTCCAAGGTCCTGCTGAACCTCCTGTGCTCCCATTCGTGGCGTGGCGATCGGTTCCTGGCACTACGTTCAGGCGACCACGAGGCGTTTGAGTCAGATTGTCTGCTGCCCTTTCTGCCCATTGTTCTAAGCACACGTTTGCCCAAACGTTACCTGTCAAAGCTGATCGAGGGGCTGAAGGAGGAAGGTCGGTTCCTCACCGAGCACGGCCTGGCCACCGAGAGCCTGAAAAGCCCTCTGTACGAATCGGATGGATACTGGCGCGGTCCCATCTGGGCGCCGTCGACGATGATCATCGTGGACGGCCTCGCCGCTGCAGGCGAGGTCTCGTTCGCTCGCGAGCTGGCCCGCAGGTTCTGCGATATGGCCGCCCGCAGCGGGATGGCGGAGAACTATGATGCGGTCACGGGTGAGGGCCTCAGGGATCGTGCGTACACCTGGACCTCCAGCGTCTTTTTGATCCTGGCGCACGAATACCTGAGAAAGCAGCCCTAGCCGGCCGAGAGAACGCTATCAAAGGCGGAGCATTGGACAACACCGACGCTGTGCCCGAGGATGCCAGAATGGACAACGTCCGGGCGACTGTTCAGGCGGCGAGAGCATATCGGAGAAACTGAGGAGAATGGCCTACAATCCTCTATCGAGGCTGCACCCTTCACCAGCGCCAACCCTCGATGTGTCTGGGATGCCAAAACGCCCGAGCGGGATACACCGGACGTGTTCCCCACTTCCACTGGTGCAGGAATCACGCACTGTGTATCAGAACTGTAACACGCTGTTTCAGAACGGTAACGTCACCACGCTGCCCCTGTAACAGACGTATGGTATAATTCCCCCAATCGTCCAGCCACGCGATACACCGGACACAGGAGAGGGGGATATGACAACCAAACCGAAAATCCTGCTCGTAGATGATGAACAGGCGATCACGGCCAACCTATCGCCCTTTCTGGAGCGATCCGGCTTTGTCGTAACGGTCGCTGCCGATGGGGAGGAGGCGCTGGCCCAGGTTCCCGGGTTCTCGCCCGACTTGATTGTTCTCGACATTCTGATGCCCCGGCTGGACGGGCGCGAGACGCTGCGCCGCCTGCGCCAATCGGGAAACTGGACGCCCGTCATCTTGCTCACCCAGGTCGGTGAATCGACGGAGCGGGCGATGGCCCTGGAGGAGGGGGCCGACGACTACCTCAACAAGCCCTTCGATCCGCACGAGCTGGTGGCCCGGATACGCGCGGTGCTGCGGCGCGCTCGCTCGGGCCAGCCGCCCCTGGCTTCGGCCCGGCGCCTGGCCTGCGGCGATCTGATCCTGGATCGCCAGGCGCGGCGCGCCTACGTCGGCTCGGAGGAGCTGCGCCTGACGCCCAAGGCGACCGCGCTCCTGGAGTATCTGATGACGCATCCCGACGAGTTGCTCACCCGGGACCGGTTGCTGGACGCCGTCTGGGGTTGGGACTATCCCACCGGCACGCGCACCGTCGATACCCGGATCGCCGAGTTGCGCCGGGTGCTGAACGACGATCCAGCGCAGCCCAGATATGTCGAGACAGTGCCAGGCCAGGGATACCGCTTCGTGGGTGACGTGGAGGCTGCCCGATGAAATGGTGGCGCTGGGCATTCGCGTTGCTACCGATTGCCGCCGGACTGGTGGTCGCTTCGCTCGTGACGCAGGTCCCCACGATACCCAATCCCATCATCTACTTTCGCGTTGACATTGGCACTATGTCACTGCTCGTTGGGCTGGGGCTATCGATCCTGGCAGCGATCGTATTGGTGGTATGGGAGCGTACGAGATGGCGCTACGAGCAGCGCACGAATGGCGTTCGCACCCAGGCGGCAGAGGAGCGGCGGCGCTTCCTTCAGCGCCTCGACCACGAGCTAAAGAACCCCCTCACCGCGATTCGCGCCGGACTGGCCAACCTGGGTAGCGACCCGGTTTCATCCGATCGCCAGGAGGCCCTGACGAGTGTGGAGGCGCAGGTGATGCGCCTTAGCCGTCTGACCTCCGACTTGCGCAAGTTGGCCGAACTGGAGGCCCGCCCACTGGAGCGGGTCTCTGTGGACATTGCCGAGCTGTTGCAGGAGGCAGTGACGCTGGCACGGGAGCAGCCACAGGCTGCCGCGCGTCGTCTGACGCTTATATTGCCGCAAGCGCCCTGGCCTGTGCCGGACGTCCTCGGTGACTGGGACCTGCTCTTCCTGGCGTCCTATAACTTGCTCGACAACGCCCTCAAGTTCACCCGACCGGGCGACATGGTGGAGGTGCGGGCATTCGAGGATGGAACCTTTGTAGTTATCGAGGTCGCCGACACAGGGCCCGGGATCCCCGAGGATGACGTATCCCGCGTATGGGAGGAACTGTACCGGGGGCAGGGCGCGCGAGGCATACCCGGCAGCGGACTGGGCCTGGCGTTGGTTCGCGCCATCGTCGAACGGCACGGCGGTCAGGTAAAGCTGCGCAGTCGCGTTGAGCAGGGCACGGTCGTGACGATAAGATTGCCGGTCAAATAGATTGCCCCCAGGCTGGTTGATGTTACAGAACGGTCACACGCCGTTGCAGGTCTGTGATATCCGTGCCATACTCCTGTAACACCCACGTGCTACTATTCCAACGAGCGATGAACCCCATTCTGTCTGAGGAGGTACAAGGATGAGACGTTCGATTGGGATTGCGGGTGGTGTGTTGGTGCTGCTGTTGACAGGCGCGGCCCTCTTGACCGGATGTCTGTTGAACAGCCAAAGACCAGAGATAGGGACTGACGTAATGGAAGGCCCGGATGGGACTATTATGGCTACGGCAGCCAGAATGGATATCGAATACGCCGAGGAGATGCCTGATACTTCCCCGGACATCGGCGGTCTCGTTGTGCAACGCGAGGGCAGCAGCCTCTATATCGGCACGGGCAACGTGTCGGCTACCCTGGTCGAAGGCGATCAGGAGGAGACGTCCCGGTGGTACTTTCGCCACGATGGTCCGGTGGCAGAGGTGATCACCACCCAAGACACGCTGATCTACCATGACGTCACCATGCGGCAGTTTGAGGGCGGTTCGCCGTCCGGTCCCGTCCAACAGATGCTCAACCGCAGCACGTTGGAAGAGATCGGCAAGGACAGCATGATCAGCGTGTGGGTGGAGATGCACGATAATCGTATGGTCGCCAAGGTGATCGTGTTCTCCTGGGTTGAGTAGAGGTGCAATATGCGTTTTCCCAGTATCGGGCTGATAGAGCTTGTGATTCTCGCTGGCGTCGCCGCCCTGGTGGTGCTCTCCGTCGCCGTCGTTGTCGTACTGGCCCTGAGGAGGCGGAGAGGGAACGGTACCCGCCCGTGGGAATGGATCGCCATAGTCGGGGCGGTCCTGGTCGTGCTTCCAGTGCTGCTAGTCGTGCTTGGTGTTCTGCTGATCACGCCCGCCAGGGTCGAGCGCTCGCCCCAGCCGGCGTCCCAGGCGGCGATCGTCGCAGTCGAGCTAGCTGCAACACCGGAAGTGGCCTTGACGGCATCCGAGGGGACGTTAGTCGGGACGCCGCCAGGGGATACCCCGCCTTCAGACCCGGCGCCCGTCGGACGCGCCAGGCCCGACTTTCCGTCCATCGTCCCGGATACCTGGCTGGAGGCCCTCGTTATTCCTGCCATCATCGCCGGACTGGTGGTGCTCCTTGGCGCAGCCATCGTTGCCCTCGTTTTGAGAAGGTGGTCGGGCGATGGGGAGGACGATGGCTTGCCCCAGTCGCGGGCCGTGCTGCTCGCGCTCGCCTTTTGGATCGCGCTGACCCTCTTTTTGATCCTCGACCTGGGGCTTGGCCTGGCGGTCTCAGTCTATGTCACCTTTGCCGTCGCCTATGCTGCTTTCTGGATTCTGGTAGGCGCGCTCCTGTTGGCCCGCCGGCCCAGACGCGAAAAGACCCTGATCCTGGTCCTCTTTGCCGTCGTTCTTCTCTCGGTGCGCTTTGTCGACTGGAACAGCCGTAAACCATTTCTCAGGGATTTTAACTGGATCAAAGAGGGTATGACGGAGGCGCAGGTGGACCGGATTATGGATGGGTATATGAAGGGTTATTGTGGTGGCCCGCCTCCCCTCCTCAGGGAATACGAACCCGAGTTCGACGAACAGGGTAAGATCATCACAGGGTGGGTGACCTACCGGCACACGGATGAAGGTTGGGGTGACTCGGATTGGGGGGAGGTCACTTTTGAGGACGGGCGCGTCGTTGAGACGAGGTTCTTGCCCGATTGAGTGGGGGTCTGGGAAACAGTGTGCGAAATACGGACTGAACGTCAAAGACTGGTCGCCCTGACTGAGGAACAACTGAGCCTATACCTGGCTGCCCCTCAGGAACTGGAGCAGGAGCTGGGTTTTCCCGTCTCACGCCGTATCGTGACGGATCGAGTGCGCGGGGCCATTGGAAAGAAACTGTCCAAGATGGCCCTGGCAGATGAGACTGACCATCCCTGGGTCACCTATTGGCTCGTTGTGATTGATAGTCTGGCTGGCGACGGGCCGTTCGGGGCTGGTCTGCTTGGGTTCAAGGGATGTCCAGATAGGAACGGGGAGGTAGAGATCGGTTACGGTCTAGACCCGGATTACCAAAACAAGGGACACATCACTGAGGCAGTCCGAGCAATGATCGCGTGGGCTTTCCAAGACCCTCAGTGTACGTCTGTCATTGCCCCCAATACACAGAGAGTCAACCTGGCATCCAATCGGGTGCTGGCAAAGGTCGGTATGCGAGTCTATGCGGAGACGGATGACGCCCTATTCTGGAGAATAGACAGGGAAGACCGATCGGGATGAAGGTGTCTGATCTCTACCTCGAACGACTCTTGCCGTTGTGGATCGTCCTGGTGCTGGTTTCGGGTTGCGCGCCGGCTACACCATCCTCGCCGCCAACCCCGCTTCCAACGCCGACCTCGACCATTACCCCCACCTCTACCCCGGCACCGACCTCTACGCCAACCCCGACCCTGACGCCAACCTCGACGCCAACGCCAACTCCGACGCCGATTCCCTGGCCGAAGGAAGGTTCCACTCCTGAGCAACAAGGGGTGGACTCGGAAATGCTGGTCGGGATGTTTGACTATATCGAGCAGCAAGAGGTCGATGTCCACGGTGTGTTGGTCGTTCGCAACGGCTATACGGTGCTGGAAGCGTACTATCCCCCTTACAGGCCTGACATTAGGCATTCCACTGCCTCTGTCGGCAAGAGTTTCACCGGCGCGTTGGTGGGCATCGCCATTCGTGAGGGCTATATTGAGGGCGTGGATCAAAAGGTCGCCAGTTTTTTCCCCGACCACGCTGATCTCCAGGACGACCCGCTCAAGCAGGCGATGACGATAGAACATCTGCTGACGATGACGTCTGGCCTGGATTGGCCCGAGGCGGCAGCCTCGTACAGCTCCTCCGGCAACATTATGAACGAGATGATGCGCAGTTCGGACTGGGTCCGCTTTGTGCTCGATCGGCCAATGGCGGCAGCGCCGGGCGCTACGTTCAACTACAGCTCGGGCGCTTCCCACCTCCTGTCCGCCATCATACAAGAGGCCACCGGGGAAAGAACGTTCTCTTTTGCCCAAACCTATCTCTTTCAACCGCTCGGCATCTCATACGTGTCCTGGCCATCCGATCCCCACGGTATCGCCTTTGGGGCCGGTGGTTTGCGATTGACGCCACGTGACATGGCCAGGTTTGGGCAGCTCTACCTGCAGGGCGGCGTCTGGAACGGAAAGCAGGTCGTTCCGGCGGAGTGGGTCGAGGCATCTGTCGCCAGACAGGTCAGCGCCCACGGGGCGGCCTCCTACTACGGCTACCAGTGGTGGGTTCGCGGCAACGGCGTATATGCGGCCCACGGCTACAGGGGCAAGCGCATCTTTGTGATACCGGATCTGGAAATGGTGGTGGTCATTACCGCCGATCTCTCCGGCAATCTGCCATCGGTGCTTCTCAGCAACTATATCATCCCCGCGGCCCGATCGTCCGAACTGCTGCCCGAGAACCCCGAGGGTGTAGCACTCCTGGAAGCCCGCATAAGCGAGATCGAATAGTGCAGTATTTTCGGGCTCTGGTCGTTATTATGGATAGTGGACGTTCACCAACAGCGTGTGATCGGGAGAAGCTATGTTATGACGCCGGAGCAAGAACGCAGGGTTATCCAACGAGCCCGTAAAGACCCCCAGGCCTTTGTTCATCTCTACGACTCCTACTTTCCACGTATACACGCGTATGTCCGCTATCGCGTGCCCGATCCCCAGGACGCCGAGGATCTGATCGCCGATGTCTTCCTCAGAGCCATCCGCAAACTAGGACACTTCGAGTGGCGCAGGGAGGGTTCATTTGCCGCGTGGCTGTTCCGCATCGCGCATAACCTGATTGTGGACTATTACCGGGAGCACAGGGCTGTTTTGCTCTCGCTGGACTCGGGTGACAGCTTGCCGGAGCTGGCGAGCCACACGCCGTCGCCGGAGGAGACCCTTACCCAAGAAGAGGCCTTCCAGCGTATGCGCGCTCTGGTCGCCACCCTCTCGCCACGACGGCAGGAGATCGTCACCCTCAAGTTCTTTGCTGGCCTGCGAAATCGTGAGATCGCCGGCATCCTGGGATTGGACGAGCGCACGGTGGCCTCGCACCTCAGCCGGGGGCTGAGAGATTTGCAGACCAGGTACGGGGCACAGGTCCAGTCAGAGGTTATGGTGGAGGCAGTGGTATGAACGCAAAAAAGGATCGGGATACAAGGGTTGTTGCGAACAATCGCCTTTTGGATCGTGTTGAACGCGCCATCATTGAGAAGGAGCAGGCCGGGTATGCGGATGAAGCACGCCACGGGTTCGCAGCCCGGCTGGCAAACGCGACGCCTCCGGTGAATGAGACGTTCCAGCGAGCGCTCAGAGCGCGCTTATTGGCTGAACTGACGGAGAACACACAGGAGGAGAGAAGGCAAATGACGATCTCAGATCGTTTGACCACCATCAACTTCCGACGCCTTTCGCTGGTTGGCGCACTGGCGACCGCCGCGATCCTGGCTGTGGCGATAGCACTGTTCCCCCGCGTGCGCGTGTGGCAGCCGGAGGCCCCCCCGGAGAGACCTATGGAGGAGGTTACCCTGCCGCTTGACCCTAGAGACATAAACGCGCTGGCCGACCAGCTCAATCGGGAACCGGCTTTGGGGACCGTGCTGGTCTTCCCTGGCGACTATGCCGAGACGTTGGCCGGACACGTCCGCCACGAGGTGATGCCGCTCACACTCAATGGGGTTGTGGCCATACCGGCCATCCACGCAGCCCTGGGAGCGGTGCTGCCGTCCAGCGGATTGGTGGATATGATCATGGTGAGCCAAGAGGCAAGCGATGTGGAGCATTCGGTGCGAATCGCGTTGGAGGAGCGGTTGTATCGCCTGTATCGCCCGGGCGGCGCAGGGGCGGAGACCTTTGGCACGCTCGAGCGTGTCCAATACGTCGTTGGCCCTGATGACGTGGCGCTGGAGCCCATCGGAGCTGTCTTTGAGAACGGCGTTGAGATGGTGGCGGCTGGCATACTTGACGATGCTCAGCCGGGAGAACCCCTGCGCCTGGCGCTTGACTGGCGTGTGATGGAGCCGGTGGACGATCCGGTGGTGGTGTTCGCACATCTTGTGTATGGTGGGGGGCAGCTTGTGGCGCAGCGGGACGCAGTGCCCGGCAACGGACTTTTCCCGGTCGAAGGCTGGGAGCCGGGCGAACTGGTGCGGGATCAGTTCGCGCTCCTCCTGCCGCCGGAGCTGCCGGCGGGTGAGTACGAGATCCGGGTGGGGATCTACAACCCCACGAGCGGCCAACGTTACACCATCATCAGCCCGGAGGGGGGGGCTTTTCTGGTTGTCGCGCAGTTTACGGTCAAAGACTAGGCCAAGTGTGGCAGGAGAGAGCGGGTGTCTCGAAAAGACCACTTGATACCAGAGATGTTGTGACTATTGCCCCAGGAGACCCTGATGAGAGGATATGACACCCTATTCCGGCTGAGACGGCGGCTTGTGCAGTTGGCAACAGTATTGGCGGTGACCTTCAGTGGTTGTTCACCCAAGTCCATGCCGCCCGGCCCGGATGTGACCGGTAGTGCGCCCCAATCTATGAAGGGCTGTGAATTGTACAGTTGGCAGATGCAGGGTGAGTGGACCTTTGTTTTGGTCTTTGGCACGAATCGCACCAAGACCTACGATGAGCTCTCGGCGTCCGACGCACGCGTCAAGGGGCTTGATGGAATAAAAGGCGAACTAGATCGACTGCCGAGCGGCGAGCAGGTCTTTTGGTCAGCGGGGCGAGTGCCGAACACCGTTCTACCGCCAGGTGAAATCGTTGATGAGCTCGTGGCGTACTGCAGGCAGCGTGGCATAAGGCTTGATGTTGACCAAACCGATCCCATTCCCCAGCCGGCAGTGACGCCGTACCCCGCGCCGACGCCCACGCTGACGACGAACGCAACCCTAACACCCTATTGCAGGCCCAGTGAGGCGTCTGTGAGCCTATCCGCCTCGGCCAGGACGTTGGAGGTAGGGCAGAGCGTTTCGGTGACGGTGACACTTGCCAATGGAGACACGAGTGGCGTGAGATTGGGCCAGATCCAGGTCTCGCTGGGAGCGCAGCCGTCCGACATCTTTATCTCGGACAACCTGGGACCGGTGGCCCACCCTCTGAGCCTTGAACCAGGGGAATCTGCACAGAGCGAGTTTGTCCTGCGCGCAGTTATGCCCGGTCGAGCGACGCTCACAGCTTCAACCAGCTTTGAGATGCACGCGTTGGACTATTCCTCAGGAAGCTGGTCAGGCTGTTTTTCTGGGCCACTGGAGATCCTTGTGACACCCGCTGCCGACGAGGTCAGCAGCGCAATCGGCGATCTGTCGTTCTCTTCGCTTTCCCCCCGCTTGCCATAGTGCCTGTTTCAGAACCGTAACATGCTGTGGCAAGGCTGTGACACCCCTGCCATACGCCCGTAACCCCCGTTTGATACACTGGACACAGTTCAGCAAACCTGATCTGGAGGTCGAAGATGAAACGCTTGATGATATGTACACTTGTTGTCCTTTTTCTCTGGCTGAGCCTCGGTGTTCCTCCCGCTTATGCTGCGAAGCGGACCTATGCTGCGAAGCAGGCCTATGCTGCGGAGCAGACCTACACCGTCCGGCCCGGTGATACGCTCATCGGCATCGCGGCCCGTCACGGCGTCAGCGTGAGCAAGCTGGCACGCGCCAATGGGCTGCGCTGGAATTCGTGGGTTTACATCGGGCAGCGGCTGGTGATCCCCGGCGCCACCACCCACACCGTCGGGCGCGGCGACACGCTGACCAAGATCGCTGCCCGCTATGGCGTCAGCGTGAGCAGGCTGGCGCGCGCCAATGGGCTGCGCTGGTACTCGTGGGTCTATGTTGGGCAGCGGCTCACTATCCCGGGAGGGACGCCCGCGCCAGTTCCGCAGGTCACGGGCGGTGAGCGGTGGATCGACGTCAACCTGGCCACCCAGACGCTCACGGCCTATGAGGGGAACAGTCCGGTGGTCACTATGATCGTATCCACCGGACTGCCAAACACGCCTACGCCCGCAGGCCAGTTTCGGATCTGGGTCAAGCTGAGATACGACGATATGCAGGGACCCGGATACTATTTAGCCGACGTGCCCTACGTAATGTACTTTTACGGGGGCTATGGCCTGCACGGCACTTATTGGCACGATAACTTTGGCACGCCGATGAGCCACGGCTGTGTCAACCTCTCCAACGCCGATGCGCAGTGGCTCTTTAACTGGGCGTCCGTTGGAACAAAAGTGGTAACCCATTACTGAAAAGGGTGGGGATTCGTAGCCACAGATGTGAACGCAATCGTATAAGGGGGTGTATCATGTTCAAAACGATCCATACAGTGAAAAGAGAAGCCAAGAGATCCTGTCTACTGATCAGCTTTATCTTTGTGTTCCTGCTGGCGGGTACAGTGCACGCGCAGACTCCCGACCCGCCCCAGCCCCAGCACACCGACCCGTTCTGGCAGGTCGCGTACTGGAACAACATGACGCTGTCCGGCGACCCGGTTGTGCAGGGATCCGATCAACATCTGGCCTGGGATTGGGGCAGCGGCTCGCCGCGCGGTGGTGTGAACGCCGACCATTTCTCGGTGCGTTGGACGCGCACCATAGATGTGACAGAACCGGGCACGTACCGCTTCACCGCCATCAGCGACGATGGCATCCGCGTCTATGTAGATGGCGCCTCCGTCATTGACGAGTGGCACGATCACTCGGTAAGCACGTTCGTCGGCGACGTCTATATAGCGGTGGGGCACCATCAGATTGTCGTGGAATACTATGAAAACCTAGGAGCCGCCGTGGCCAAGTTGACGTGGTGGGGGCCTATCCCCGTCACGCCTCACAGTTGGCGGGGAGAGTACTTTGCCGACCGCCGTCTTAGCGGCGAGCCTGTGCTGGTGCGCGACGATCCGGTAGACGGGGCTTCGGGCGGTCTCAGCTTTGACTGGGGGACAGGTTCACCAGCCGCGCACATTCCGAGCGATGGTTTCTCGGTCCGCTGGACGCGCACGGTCCCGCTTCAGCCTGGCGCCTACCGTTTTACGGCCACCAGCGACGACGGTATCCGCGTCTGGGCCGACGACCACCTGGTCATCGACCAGTGGTACGATCATCCGGCCCAGACCTTAACCGGGGACGTCAACTTGACGGGCGCTAACCACACGATCGTGGTAGAATATTATGAGAACAGGGGTGTGGCCGTGGCCAAAGTCTCGTGGGGGCCAGTTCCCGCCCCATCCCAAGGCTGGCGCGGCGAATACTTTGCCAACCGCTGGCTGGACGCTCCGCCGGTCCTGGTGCGTGATGACTTGAACCTCGGGTTCAACTGGAGCTATGGTTCGCCGGCCAAGGGTATACCCAGCGACAGTTTCTCGGTCCGCTGGACGCGCACTTTTCGTTTTGAGCCTGGGTCGTACCGTTTTACGACGACGACTGACGACGGCGTGCGCCTGTGGGTGAACGGCCACCTGCTGATCGATCAGTGGCACGATCAGGCGCTCAGTCCGCACAGCGGTACGATCCACCTGTCGGGCGATGTACCGATCAAGATGGAGTACTATGAGCACGGCGGTTTGGCATCCGCCTGGCTGACCTGGGATCGCGACGGTGGCCCTCCACCACCACCACCTGGTGCCATCGTCGTGGATGACGCCGACCAGGGCTTTGTCAAGGGTGGTTCGCCGACCGGCTGGCGCACGGCGCCCGAGGGACACGGTGGTCGCCTGACCTGGACCCGGAACAACGATCGGTCCCGGTACGACTACAACTGGGCGCGTTGGTATCCGGATCTATCGCCGGGGCGATACGAGGTCTTTGTCTACATCCCGGAGCGCTACACGACCACCTCCCGCGCGCGTTACTGGGTATCTCATCGGGATGGCTACACGCTGCGCCCTGTGGATCAATCAGCCAACGGCGACCGCTGGGTATCACTGGGCACCTACTGGTTCAGGGGCAGCCGCGACGACTATGTGTCGCTGGCCGACATCACCTACGAACCGTATAGGTCGCGCCTGATCGGGTTCGACGCGGTAAAGTGGGAGCCGCGATAGCAGGGGGCAATATGCGAGGAGCGAAGAGAGTGATTCTTGTCTTGGTAGCGTTGTTCTTAGTCGTTGTCTGCGTGAGCTGCGGGCCGGAGGCAAGCGGCACGTCTGCGCCATCTTCCACTCCCACCGCGCCTCCTCCGCCCGACAGTGGGCCCACGCCAACAAATACGCCTATGCCAACTCCCACTGCCCCTCCAAAGCCATCGCCGACATCGTTTCCGACCCCCGACGAAGTGACGCTGCAAGTCGTCGGTCAGGTCGGCGGGCACTCCCTGTCCGTCGCCGTCGAAGGCTCAACCGCCTACCTCGGTCTCGGTCCGCGGTTGATGGTGCTGGATGGTTCTACCCCGGGCGCACCGCAACTCCTGGGCCAGAGCGGTGTGTTGCCCGGCGTCGTGCAGGACATCGCTGTGGCGAGGGGAATGGCCTACGTTGCCGCGGGGGACGCCGGTCTGTGGGTGCTCGATGTCTCGGATCCGACGAGACCCCACGAAATCGGCTCTGCGCCCACAGCCAGGGAGGCCCAGGTCGTCTTTGTGCAGGAGCATATGGCCTACGTGGGCGAAGAGGCGTGCAAAGAAGGCGACTGTATAGGGAACTTGGCCGTCATAGACATCTCGGATCCAACAACTCCTTATGAGCTCGGCTTCCTTGAGATGCCCGGCTCTGTTTATCGTGTGGTCGCGGGTGAGAACTATGCCTACGTCGCTCATCATGAGGGGTTACGGGTGGTGGACGTCTCTGATCCGGCCCGACCACGCGCGGTCGGCGCATTCACGCAGCGGGGTATCGCCACGGACATGGCGATTGGAGATGGATACGGTTACGTGCTCAGCGGCCCGCAGGTGTTGGTGATGGATCTATCAGCCCCGGCCGATCCCCAAGAGATCAGCTCTTCCAGTATGATGTTCTCCCCGAACGTCGTTGCGGTGGCGGGAGACCGTCTATACGTCTGCGATGGATTCTGCGAGTTTGGTCAGTGCGGAAGCCACCTGCGCGTGCTGGATGTGTCTGACCTGGCTGAGCCACGTGAGGTCAGCTCCCTGAGCCTAGAGGATCTGGCTGTGGACATAGTGGTCGTAGGCGGCTTGGCGTACGTAGCCACCTGGGAAAGCGGCTTGAGTATCGTGGATCTGACGAACGCGGCGGATCCGCGTCTTGTGGGAACGTTCGAAACGCTGGGCAGCGTGAACGACGTAACAGTATCAGAAGCATATGCTTATGCGACCAGTGGTGGAGAAAATGGGCTGCTTGTCTTGGATGTGGCGGATCCGACCGCTCCGCAGACAGCGGGTGCGCTTCCCACGCTGCCCTTTGCCGGGGCGGTGGCGCTGGTGGAGGAGTACGCTTACGTGCCAGCGTGGGTGGAGGGATTGCGCGTGGTGGACGTCACGGACCCAACCAACCCACGTGAGGTCAGCTCCCTCGATAGCTCCATCTTGCAAGGGACCGTCGACCGGGTGGCGTTGGGTGACGATGCTTCGGCAGGCTCAGGACAGGCTTACGCCTACCTGACCGTTCAAGAGGGTGGTCTGATGGTGCTAGATATCGCCGACCTGAGCCATCCCCATCCTGTCGGTGCCTATACCCCGCCCAAGGGGACGGTCAGGGGTGTGGCCGTTGCCGATGGTCATGCCTATGCGACTGGCAGTCATTTCGAGCAGGACCAGCGGGAGGGGATTCTGTATGTGATTGATGTAGTAGATCCAAGCCGCCCAGAAGAGATGGCTTCGGTTGAACTACCCGAGCATTCGCTGTCAAGCGTGACGGTCGCAGGCGACTATGTCTACGTCGCCCTGGCGGACTGCTATTACTTTACCTGTTCGGGCAGCCTGCAGGTGATCGATGTCACGGATCCAGCTCAACCAAGCCGGGTGGGCTCGCTTGACGTCCCAGGCGGCGGTTTCGGCGTGACGGTGGTGGATGATGACGATCGTGGATGTCACTTTGCCTACCTGTCCGCCGGGGAGGCAGGTGTGTGGGTGGTGGATGTATCCGATCCAGCGCAACCGCAACTGGCCGGGCTGGCGGACACACCCGGAGATGCCCGAAGTATCGCCGTAGTGGACGATCTTGTCTACGTGGGTGACGGCAAAGGAGGGTTCCTTGTCCTGCGTGTCGTCCGAGCGTAGACTTTATCGAGCGATCAAGGCAGACCATCGCTGGAAGCTGATCACCTTGTCTATCCTGTTCCTCTTCTCCATCTTGCCTCTCGCTGCCTGCGGCACGTTGGAGGTGGGTATCGAGGCTCCGACTGCGCCAGCCCGTGCCACTGCTTCGACGGCGGAAGCCGTCGCCGTCGAGAACCCGTCGTTGATCCCAGCTCCTATGACGCCCACGCCGGTGCCGGATGACTATGTGGCTCCCACGCCTGAGCCTGCTTTCACGCCTGTGCCGATCGAGGCCTATGCCGCGCCCGACGGGCTGCGGGTCGTCTTTGCCAAGGATGGTGATATCTGGCTGTGGACGGCCGGGACCAGGGCAGCCGCACTGCTTACCAGCGCAGGCGACGACCTGTTTCACGTCAAGCTCTCCGGCGATGGCCGGATCGTGGCTTTCAGGCGCGCAGACGAGTTGTGGGCGATCGACAGCGACGGCACAAACGAGCGTCAACTGCTTGGGGCAGAGGATTTCGAGACCATAGAATCCGACGGTATTGAGACGCGGCTCAACCGCTTCGAATGGGTCCCCGGGACGCACACCTTGGCGTTCAACACGCGCCAGCGTCTTGAAGCCAGAGATGTTCTCGCACACGACCTGCGGCTGGTGGACGCCGACACCCTGGAGCAGACCATGCTACTCCCGCCCGGCGAGGGAGGCGAGTTCACCTACTCTCCCGATGGCAGTCAAGTCGCCGTCGTCACCCCCGGTGACGTCAGCCTCCTGGATGCCGACGGGACGAATCGGCGGGATGGCGTGCTGACCTATGCACCGGTCGCGATGTACAGCGTGGATGACTTTTATGTGAATCCGGTGTGGGCGGCGGATGGCAGCGGTCTGATGGTCGCCGTGCCCCCGCCCGACCCCGACGCGCGCCCACTCCAACACACGACGATCTGGCGCATTTCCACCGATGGGTCGTCCGCCGAGCTCGTCACGACCATCAACGCCTTACCGGGAGATTATGCCATCTCCTTCTCGCCCCTCCTGACCTACGTGGCCTACGGGGAAGTGCTTCAGTTGGGGGATACGCTGGCTGAGGTTCAGGTTCAGTTGAAGGTGGCAAGATTGGGAACCAGCGATTGGCAAGCCTATCCCGACGCCAGCGCGCTTTGCGGTTGGGGGCCACATTCGCGGCGCTTTGCCTTCATCGCCGGCCGCGAGCGACCTCAGCTCCAGATTGGCCAGTGGAGTGGCGGCACCATTCCTGGAAGCATCGACGCTGGCGTGCCGGTTCATAGCTTTCGCTGGGTGGATGGTGACCACTACCTGTTCGTGGCGAGGCACAACGGGGAACAGGGTGCTGAGGGGGATAGGTTTGACCTCATCCTCGGGGAGATCGGGGGCAGCAGCACGGTGCTCGTATCCGCAGCCGATGTTGTCACTTACGATTTCGCTCGCACGTCCATTGCACCCGCCGCTCCGCTGTGTCCAGACGGCGGGATTCCGTCCGTCGAAGCGCCGTCGACGGTTGACGTCTCGAACTGGCAGGTTTATGAGGATGACGAACGTGGGTTCCAGTTCACATACCCGGAGAGATGGCGGGTGGAGGTGTTCGATAGCTGGGTCGGCGTTGGACCCGAAGAGATGGGGGAGGACGTTCAGTGGGGAGTCCGCTCCTTTGATAGCTCTGATGTAACGATTGAACAGGTGATCAGCGATATCGGCCGCCAATTCGTGTCAGATCGCACGGAAGTGAGGGGGTGCGTGTATGTTGATGGCATAGCGGCAATCAAAGTGATTGTCACGAGCTCGCAGATCGAGGACTGGTATGCCGAATCAATCGTCTTTGAGCACCAGGGCACGATCTTTGAGATCGGTAACGGAGCTGTACGCGATGAGCGCTTCCAAGCGTTCTATGACAGCTTTCGTTTGAACAGGTAGGACGCCCAGCTAGAGGGCTCGGTTTAGTAGGAGGCTGTAATGGTCAAGAGAAGCTGTCGCAATAACCCGTCCGTTCTATCCGTCTTGCTTATGGTATTCCTCGCCGCCTGCGGCACGCTAGAGGTAGGCATTGAGAACACGACCATGGCCGGCGATGTGGCTGGCGCCACAGCCACCGCTCTCGCTGCTGAAAACGTGGACCTGGCGACGCAGCCGGCAACCCCGGCGACCGAGACCACCGACGTCCCGCCAACCCCTGTGCCCATGCCTACGCCCATCCCGGCGTCAACCGAGTTGCGCGTCGCCCTAGTCAAGGCCACGGAACACGGCAACAACGTCTGGCTGTGGAAAGAAGGAGAGGCAGAAGCCGTGCCTCTCACCAAGGACGGCGGGGTGGGTGATGTCAGGATCTCTGACGACGGCGAGATCGTGGCATTTACGCGGGGCGATGGTCTCTGGATGGTCAGGGCCAGTGGTGCGGACGAGGGGTCTCCGACGGAGGAGCGCCAGTTGGTGAGCGCGGAGGATTTCGCCGCGATGGAGGCGCGGGATCCCGAGTTGGAGGTCGCCCTCAACCGTTTCGAGTGGATCCCTGGCACGCACATCCTAGCCTTTAATACGCAGCTCCGTATGGAGATCGGCCTGGTCCTCAACGACGATCTGCACCTGGTCGACGCCGACACTCTGGAACGAACCGCCCTGCTCCCGCCCGGCGAAGGGGGCGAGTTCACCTACTCGCCCGACGGCCGCCAGATTGCCATCGTGACCGCCGGCCTCATCACCCTGGTCGACACCGACGGCAGCAACCGGCGGGAAGTGCTGACCTACACACCGGTCGCCACGCACAGCGAGGTCCGATATTACGCCCGGCCGGTTTGGGCCGCCGATTCCAGCGCGCTGCGGGTCGTCATTCCACCCGTCGATCCCTTAACCCAGCCCTCCGCCGATGCCAGTGTGTGGCACATAAACACCGATGGTAGGCCGGCGACGCTGCTACGCCACATACCGATGGCGCAGTTGAGCTGGTCAGCTTTCTCATCCGATCTGCGGTACATCGCCCACCTGTATATGGAGCCGTCGGGCCAGGCGCCTAGGTCCGAGTTGCTCATCACCGATCTGGAACTCGACGCGACGATCACGTACTTTCCGAGAACCGGCGGCGAAGCCGGGGCCACGTCGCCAGACGACGAGACCATCGTCTACAGCCCTATGGCCGGGGAGATCTATGGCTGGGCGCCAGGCCCGGCGCACGTGGATGGAGAACGTCTCTTTGCCTTCCTGGCCCAGACCGATCCCGAACTGCCCTTTCAAGCCCAGATCGGCCAGCTTGGCGGCGACCTCGTTCCCGCGTACGGCGAAGCGGAGGTTGTCATAGATGTGCGCTGGGTGGATGCGGACCGTTATCTCTTCCTGGCGCAGGGTGCCAGGGGCTGGACTATCCTCCTGGGGGAGATTGGTGGCCCGGTCACGGGTGTGGCAGGCGTGGCTGGGTCCATGCCAGCCTACGACTTTGCCGCCCCCCCGACAAGTGCGCCCCGGTCGGATGGAACATCCGCGGCTACGCCCACCACAGGTGACCCTGGCGAGAGTCCTGTCCCCTCCGGACTGATCTATCAGAACGCCGAAGGGCTGTGGTACGTGAACGCTGATGGCGAGTCCGTACCCCATTTTGATCGTCCGGGTGCAAACCTCTCCCCCGATTCTGCCCGGGTCCTGTACGCGGACGCGGATGATGTCTGGCTGGCCGACGTGGCCACCGGCGAGCGGCGCAATCTGACCCAGACACCGGACCGTGTGGAGTGCTGCGCCCAGTGGTGGTCGGGCCGGCCGGACGTCGTCCTGTTCAGTTCCCGAACGCCCGAGCAGGAGGGACCGAGCTTTGGCTTCTTGACCATGGTGCGGCTTGATGACGGCGATTACCGTGTTCTGGATGACAGTCAGGCTTCCTACGCCTGGCCCGCGCCCTCGCCGGACGGCCAGACGGTCGCCTACGATCGCGCGGGACAGCCCTGGCTGTACCGGACGGACACGGGACCCGAGCCGTTCGATCTGACCCTCTACGGTATGGCGAGCGATCCACAGCTGCGCGTCGTCAACCCGGCCTGGTCTCCCGACGGGCAGCGTTTAGCCTGGGTGATTGGGGACTGCCGCAGAGGGGAATGTACATACAGCATCGGCGTGTTTGACCTGGAAGAACACATCGCCCGGTTGCACCACCCTTACACGCCGGTGGGTGGGGGCGGTCAGCCGCCCGCTCCGGTCTGGAGCCCTGATGGAGGCTGGCTGGCCTTTACCGCCTGGGCTATCGCTTCCATCGAAGGGGGGTTGTGGGTGGTGCGGGCCGACGGGCAAGGGGAGGAACATCATCTGGATGGTGCTTCCAGGGCGGACCACAATCCGATCTGGAGCCCGGACGGGCGCTGGCTGGCCTTCAGCTCCGTGACGCAGGATACGGGACCGGGGCTCTGGCTGGCCGAGGCGGAGACGTGGGCCCTACACTCGCCCGATCTGCCGCCCGATGCCTATCCTGTTGATTGGATCAGCCCAAGCCCCTAGTCCTGCAGACCGCCTGTGGGCCTACTCGGCAAAAGATCGCTGAGGCTACAGAGGAAATGATATATTGCACAACAGGCAGACGATCTTGATGCTCGCCGCGGTGGGGCTGGCAGCCCTGTTGACGGCGTGTGGCGGCTCTGATCCGACGTTGGAACACCCCGGCGAGTCAGTGGCCCTCGACGGCAGCAAGTGGGTACTCAGCTCGATTAACGGCAAAAGCCTGGTGGAAGGCTCCAACGTCACCCTGAGCTTTGCGGATGGACGGGCGGGTGGCTTTGGGGGTTGCAACAGCTATGGGGCCGGGTACGTGGCGACCGGCGGGGGGACCCTGACGATTGCCGAGATTGAGGTCACGCTCCAGTTGTGCCAAACCCCTGCGGGCGTGATGGAACAGGAGAGGGCCTACGTCGAGGCCCTCAGCGAGGCCGCCGTCTACCAGGTGACACATAGCCATCTGGAAATCGGGGGCGCTGCGGGGCAGACCACTCTTGTGTTTGCCAGAAAAGAGAGCCTGCCGATGGATCCCGGCGACCTCTTGGGTACGGAATGGCAGCTCCTATCGTGGAATGACGCCAGTCCCATTGAAGGCTCGGCCATCACCCTTGCCTTTCGTAATGAGGGTGAGGTTGACGGATCGGCAGGATGCAGGGCTTACCGTGCCACCTGTGAGGCCAGTGGCGACGGCATTCGTTTCCTTTTTTTCGAGATGACCGGCTCGTCTGAGCACTGCTCACACGAACTGCTCGTACAGGAAGGGGAGTACACCACCAGCCTCGAGTGGGCAACCAACTATCGCCTCGAGGAGGGGCGGCTCGAGATCTTGACCGCGCGGGGCGAGGTGCTCGTCTTCGAACTGCTGCCGGAGGATGCCAATGCACAGCTTTCTCTGCCTGTTGCTTCCTTCCTAGGAGCATCCTCCAACGCGAACTGGGTCAGCTACCCTAGCCTCAACCACATCCGCAGCCTGGCCTTTGCGCCTGACGGCTTCTTGTGGGCTGGTACCGGCGGCGGTGTCGTTTGTTGGGATCTTGCCACCGATGCCCACGTACGCTATGCCACCGGTGACGGCCTGGCCTCAGACGACGTCACCGATCTGGTGTTCGCTCCTGATGGCAGCCTCTGGGCTGCAACGCGTGGCGGTGGTGTGAGCCACTTTGATGGCACAAACTGGACCACCTATACGGAGCTGGATGGCTTGGTCAACAATGTCGTCTATGCCATAGATACAGCCCCTGATGGCTCGGTGTGGGTGGGCACCGACAGCGGCGCTGGCCATTTTGATGGGACGGCTTGGACCAGCTACACGATGGCCGATGGCCTGGCTGGCGACATGGTCTGGTACGTGGGCGTCGCTCCCGATGGCGATGTCTGGTTTAGCACTCACGCGGGCGGGGTCAGTCGATACGATCCGGATCGGGATTCCTGGACCACCCACGGGACGGAGCAGGGTCTGCCCCTGCCCAATGCCCGCTTTCTTACCATAGACCCCGACGGAGCACCCTGGCTCCATATTGGCTATGACCACGTCTACCGTTTCGATGGCGCGACCTGGCAGTTGGCTTACGAGGCCGGAGGCGGTCGATGGGTGTGTGACATCGCCTTTGACGCTGAGGGGGCACCCTGGATCGCTACCTGTGATGGTTACCACACCTACGGCGCTGGCCTGGCCCATTTGGACGGGGCGGCGTGGACGTATGTCACCGCAGCGGATGGCCTGATCGAGGACGACATCGCTGCTGTGGCCGTGGGGGTAGATGGTGGAATCGCCACCGGCACGGACCGGGGGATAAGCGTGTACCAGGCCGGGCGGTGGCGCACCCTGCGCAGCGGCCCCGCCCTGAGCCAGGTGACGGCCGCCGCCGTCACACCTGATGGCGCCGTCTGGTTCGGTTTTGGCGACGATGCTTTCCGGTCCGCAGGTGGTGGCTTGAGCCGATTCGATGGTCACGATTGGCAGTACATCCTCGATGACGGCAACGTACGCGTGTTGGCCGTTGCTCCTGATGGCTCACCGTGGGCTGGTATGGGGTGTGAGGTCTGGCGCTTTGATGGGGTTGCCTGGGAAGCGGCAGCCCGATGTGCGGATCTGCCTCACGGCAACGTTCTCGACATCGCCTTCACCGCCGATGGCAGCGCCTGGATCGCCACTAGCCTCGGCCTGGCGCGCTTCGATGGTCGGTCGTGGATCACCTATGACAGACTGGCCAACTCCTTGGCCGTCGCACCGGACGGCACGATCTGGGTGAACGGGTGGGAGGGATCACAGGGCTCGCAGTACGTCGCACGCTTCGACGGTGAGAGCTGGACAGCCTACAGGAGGGTCGATTCTTACCCAGGCAGTTTTGTCGTCAGCGCCGTGACGTTCGATGGCCTGCTGTGCGGCGTCGTCTCAGAACGCCGGTTAGCCTGCTTTGACGGTCGATCCTGGTCAGATGGCGAATCCTGGACGTTCTACGACACGGCTGACGGTCTTCCATCCGACCAAATCGTCGATTTGGTTGTGGCGCCCGACAGCGTGTTGTGGGCCATGACTGACGGGGGTATCGCCTATTTCGATGATGGTGGTTGGGTGGGGATCTCCTTGGATCAAGAATCTGGCACGGTCAACACGATGGCCTTTGCGCCCGATGGCTCCATCTGGCTCGGTGGTTCCAGAGGGGCAGTCCATCTCCAACCGTAGCGAACAATGAACAGGAGGATGTTATGCGGACCGGGCTCACTCCGTGTTTAGCGGTGCCACGATATCTCCCCGCCTTGTCACTTGGGTGGTTTCTGCTTCTCCTCACCGCTTGTGGAGGCACCTTCGAGATGGGCGTCGAGCGCGCTTTCACACCGGATCAGCCGGCTATGCCTGAGATTCTCACCCTGTCGCCAGAACAACCGCAAATCCCGACGCCAACACCGGCTGCTCCCCTGCCGGGATTCGTCTACCGGACGGATGCCGGTCTCTGGAGGGTGGATGGGCGAGGGCAGTCCGTGCAGGTCTTGGCGGATGATGGCAAACACGGTGTGCCCGCCATCTCCCCCGACGGCGCCTATGTGCTATACCTGAATGAGAATGCGGACGAGGCCGACAGTGGGCAGTCGGCCGACAGCGAGCAGTCGGTCGATCTCTGGCTGGCCGACCTGAGGACCGGCGAGCGGCGCAACCTGACCAGGACGCCCAACTCTGCCGAGACCAACTTTCAGTGGTGGCCAGCGCGGCCCGACCTGGTCATCTTTAGCTCGCGGCCGCGGGAGGTGCTGCCGGAGCTTGGCGTGACTGGTTTCCTGGCAGTGGTGGGCATAGATGGCGATGGGTATCGCGTCCTGGACGACCAGAATCACACCGGTGGCCTGCCTGCCCCGTCGCCGGATGGCCAGACGATTGCCTACGGCAGCGGCAGCACTGGTTGGCTCTATCGCTGGGGGATGGGGCCGGAGGTTTTTGACCCAGCCGACTATGGGTTGCCCAGATACAGGGATGCCCACATTAGCAGTCCATCCTGGTCCCCCGACGGCGGGAAACTGGCCTGGATCGTCCGTGGTGATTTTGCCGCGGACGGGGGTCTCCAAATGGGCGTCGCCGTATTCGACCTGGAAACCGGAAGCACGCAGATTGTGCATCTTTACGACCCGGCGGTTGGAGATGGCTGGCCGCCTCCCCCGCTCTGGAGTCCCGATGGACAATGGCTCGCCTTTACCGCCTGGGCTCAGGACCCTGACGAGGCGGGCGTGTGGGTCGTGCGGACCGATGGACAGCAGGAAGGGGCGTCGCAGTCGTTGTTCACCGAATACAATTTGGGCGGCAGCCGCCCGGTCTGGATATCGAATGGGGGTTGGCTGGCCTTCAGTCGTGAACTGGAGGGTGGGGGGACGAGTGCCTGGGCTGCCCAGCCGGGAACGTGGGGGTTAATCCGGCTCGATCTGCCGTCCGATGCCTATATCACAGGCTGGGTCAGTCCAGCCACTGAAAACGCGCCCTCAGCGACACCAGGGGCGCCTCAGATCACATCCACGCCAGCACCGATACCAGGCACACTTGGATGGAACACGTACTCGAATCCGGCTTTTGGAGTCTCTTTCCAGTATCCTGCTCATTGGCAGCCTGAAGGGGATGATAGATATGCTGGAGAGGATGGTTTTGTCAACGTCGGCGCTATTGGTAGCCGGGGAGCATCTATTGATGACCTCGTTGCCAGCGAGGTTGAGCATATATTGTTGCCCTACGGATCAGAGCCGGTCATCGAAAACCTGCGGATTCAAGATCGGGAGGTACGCTTGATCCTGCCCTCAACCGATGCGAATATGGGGGGCCAGGCAGCGTTGATTGTCTCCTTTCCTGAGCCCGTGGAGATGGGGGACACGTACCAGTTCTTTGCGCTCTATGCTGACCAGGACCACATCCGCACGATTGCGCAAACCCTGCGGTTCATCGCCAACTCATCTGCAATCGGAGCCGCCACACCCGAGCCGCCAATTGCCTGGGTGAATCTGCCGCCGGGGCTAGCCTACAGCACCCGCGATGGTCTCTGGTTGATCAACGCCGACGAGCAGCCGGTGCAGATTCACGACGACCCTCAAGCTGTTCTCTCTCCCGATGGCACCCAGCTTGTCGCCATCCAGCAGGATGTGTGGCTGCTCAACCTGGTCGAGGGCTCCATCCGGCACCTGATCAACACGCCCGACCGGACTGAATGCTGCTTCCGCTGGTGGCCTGAGAGGCCAGACGTGCTGCTTTTCTATTCTACCGAGGAAGGGGTTGAGCCTGGCCCTGGTATGATGTACAGATTGAGCACAATCGACGTGGACGGACACGGGTACCGGGTGCTGGACACCGAGCACGACGCCGGGACTACCTCTGGTCCTGGACAGTTTGCGCCTTCGCCTGATGGGCAAACCATTGCCTACGGAAGCGGCAGCACAGGCTGGCTCTACCACTGGGAGGCAGGGGTACAGGCCTTTGATCCGGCTGACTATGGTTTGACTGGCTATGGAGAGATGCAGATTGGCCAACCGGCCTGGTCGCCCGATGGCGCGCGGTTGACCTGGATCGTCAAGGGAGGTGTTGCGGCAGACTCCAGTTCTGCTTGGACAGGGATCGGCCTGTTTGATCTGACGGCTCGGACCGCCCAGGTTCTGCACTCCCACGAATCGCAAGGTGTGGGTTGGCCGGCGGCCCCGGTCTGGAGTCCTGACGGAAAATGGCTGGCCTTTGGCGACGGTTCGCCCTCGGACAGCGCAGGTCTGTGGATCGCGCGGGCCGACGGGCAAGGGGAATTCCACCTGGGCCTGGGAGGCAAACCTGTATGGAGTCCGGATGGGAAATGGCTGGTCTTTGAGGGTTTCCTACAGGATGGGCTCCCGGCTTACTTGCTGGCCGAGGTGGAGACGTGGGAACTGCGCCCGCTCAACGTGCCCTACGATCGCTACGGTATGCTTGTGGACTGGATCAGTCCGTAGGCAGGGAGCGAAGCGGGGGCACTTGACTAGACAGTCTGGACGCCTCCTTCCGAGAGCCCGACTAGGATCGGCGATCCTTCATCAAGCCCAAGGGGTGCTGCGACGCACGTGATACCCGCTTCGAAACTCGCGCCCGCTCCCCAATCAGACCAGGACGCGCCCCCATCCCGCGAGACGAGCAGCCGGTCGCTCAACGCTACCAGGATGGTTGCCGGGTAGGAGACCCCGGGTGAGAGCAGGATGCCATTGACCGGTTCGGTGATGGTCTCTTCTCCCAGCCGTGTCCAGGTGCGCCCCCGGTCCTCCGAACGGTAGAGGCCGCAGGTTTCGGTGCCGGCGAACAGAACGCCGGTCCCTCCGTCTTTCCCGTCGTTGGTATAACCTGGTGATATGGCCAGGCTGAGCACGGGTGCGAGATCGGGGGAAAAGTCCACCTCTCGCCAGGCGCGACCGCCATTTGTGCTGCGAAAGATGCCGCTCTCCGTGCCGACGAAAACGGTCTCGTCAGTGTGGAAGTCAGGCGAGAGGACCATACAAAAGACCTGCAGGTCGAGCAGTCCGAAATTCCAGCGCGCCCACCGGCCGCCCCTGTCGGCCGAACGGAAGACGCCATCTTCCAGTGTGCCTGCGAGCAGGATAGAGTCCCGATCAAAGTCCGGCGAAACGGCCAGGGCCGAGACGACGGGTGGCGGCTCAGGCAGTAGTACACCGTTCCAGGTTCGACCGGCGTCGACGGAACGCATGACGCCACCGGATACACCGGCAAAGGCGCAATGATCCGACGCGAAACTGGGCGAGACAGCGACGGCCATCGTCGCCAGGGGCGCTTCCAGGCCTAGCGAATCGTATGCGGGGATCCAACTGTCGCCAGCATCTTCCGAGCGGTACAGTCCCGTTTGGCGGGCAGCGAAGCAGACAGCATCCTCAGCAAAGGTCGGCGACACGGCAATGGCATAGACCAAGTCCTGCACCTGGGTCTCGTTTTCTGAGTATTCTACATCATTTTCTACACTGGTTTCTACCACTGTATCCCCCATTCAGCTATGCTGTATCCATTGATTGTTGGGGCGTTTTGTGGTGAACCATCACGTCCACCGTCAGCGCCAGGGCTGCACCTGCGACGCCGCTGCGCACGGCCGCTGTCTGGACGCTGGTCACGTCATAGACCCCCGCCCCCGCCATATCGACGACCTGCCCCGATCTCACGTCGAAACCCCACCCTGGATCGGCCTGTTTGATCTCGGCCATAACTTCGCTGGCATCGTATCCGGCGTTGGTTAGGATGGCGCGGATAGGGGCTTCCAGGGCCTTGATCAGGATACGATAAGCCGCCTGGGCGTCTGAGTCTGTGGCCTGCTCCATCTTTGCCTGCAGCGCAGGGCGACAGGCGAGCAGCGATACCCCGCCACCGGGCAGGACGCCGTCCATGATGCCACCGCGCAGCGCATCAGCCGTCCGCTGGGCCAGTTCCTTGCGGGCCTCGATCTCCAATTCGGTCGCGCCTCCTACCCATAGCGTCGCCGCGCCACCCATCAACTTGCCGATACGTTGTCGCAGTTTTTTGCGCGCTTCTGGATCGTCAACTTGCTTGTACGCCGCTCGTAGATCCGCAATGTGCTTGCGCAGCACGCGGGCGTCCCCCTTGCCCCCCACGATGCCAAAGTAGGTGCGATCGGCCCAGGCCCGGCGTGCCCGGCCCAGATCCTCCAGCCCAAATCGATCCAGCGTATTGCCTGCCGCTGAAACATAGGCCCGGCCGCCGGTCAGAACTGCCAGGTCCTCCATAGCCGTCGCCTGATCGCTCAGCATCATTCCTGGCACTTTGACCGCAATGGCTTGGAACTTATCCGGGTCGCGGCTGGCTGTCAACAACACCGCCATCGCTCCGTCAGAGATCTGTTTGGCTGTGACCAACAGCGCGCGGGTTCCGTCCCGGACCACCTTGTCCACCACGGAAATAAGCAGACGAGGCTCTTGGATATCGAGGTCGCTGATCAGGACGGCTACGTCGTTCATATCTGTGCGGAGCTTGGTGTGGTCGGTGATCATCTGGCGGGATAGGACGCCGGATTTCCAATACATCCCCTCCACGTATTCCCGCTCGATCTCCCGACTGCGGCCGGACCGAATCTCGAGCCGGCCGTATTCGCCGATGATGTCAAAGACCTCGCCCAGCATCTTGGCCAGCGGGGGATCGTAGCATATCGACTCGGCGATCTGGGCCAGCCTATGCTTGCCCTCCAGATACACGGCCTCCCCGGCCAACTCGTCGAGGATCAGCCGCATGCCTCGTTCGAGGTGGTGGCGCAGCCGCATCGCGTTGCCGCCGGCGGTGATGTAGCGCACACCCTGATCGAACACCGATTGGAACAGGATGGCCGCGGTGGCTGTCCCGTCTCCGACCTCCTCGTGGAGCTTCCATAGCAGGTGGCGGATGAACATCGCGCCCACGTCGTCGCCACGGTCCGCCAGTTGGATGATACGGCGGGCGATCACACCGCCGTCGTCGAGGAGTTCTGGTGGTTTGTTGGAGCCGGCGGTCCGCTCCAGCGCGACGACGCGAGGTAGCGGCCCCAGGGTTGGACGGATCGTCCGCACCATCTGGTCGATGCCCCGCTGCATGGACTCGTACGTGACGGGTTGGACGACTACCCGTCGGGTTTTGGATTTGGCCATTGGGCTTGTGTTTTCCTCTCTGTGTGATGCAATGATGCTTGAGCCGTCTTTGAACGGGCGGCATAGAGCCCCGGAATTATACCAGGTCTTGGGCTGACTTCAACTAGGGGAGCG
>CAYUIS010000063.1:0-25962 GCA_964444825.1 uncultured Anaerolineales bacterium
TCTTGGAAGGAGACATCCTTCCAGCGGCGGCGGCGCAACTCGCTAAAGGCCACGCGAACGGCGATTTTGTGAGCCCAGGTGGTAAACATGCTCTCACCTCGAAAGGAATCCAGCCCAGCCAAAATCTTTAGCAGGGCGTCCTGAGCAAAGTCCTCCAGATCTTCATCTTTCACGCTGGGACGGTCTGACATGGCATAGCGGAGACCACGGACCAGCAGAGCACGCAGGTCAGCCAGGGCAGTCCCACGCCCTGGCCCCTGCAACTCGGACAGCCACTCTGCGTTCGATCGTTCAGCCATATCGTCTAAAACGACTGATGTTCGGTCCGTGCGATGATCTCGTCCTGCAACACGACGCCGAGATCGCAAAAGTAATCGCTATAGCCGGCCACGCGCACGATCAGATTTCTGTACTGGGCAGGATCTTGCTGCGCCGCACGTAACGTGGCAGCGTCCACCACGTTAAACTGGATGTGGTGACCATCCAACTTGAAATAGCCGCGGATCAACTGTACCAGCTTGTCCAGTCCCTCCTCGTTGTGGAGCAACTGGGGAGAGAATTTCTGGTTGAGCAGTGTGCCACCCGTGCGAACGTGATCCATCTTGGCCACCGATTTGGCCACCGCGGTCGGGCCGCGCCGGTCAGATCCCTGCACAGGCGAGACACCTTCGGACAGGGGTTCCCCTGCCTTTCGTCCATCGGGAGTAGCCCCGACCACCGACCCAAAGTAGACGTGAACCGTGGTCGGCAGCAGGTTGATGTGATACGCGCCGCCCTTGGTGTTCGGACGGCCATCTATGGCCTCGAAATAGGCGTTAAACACGGCGACCATCACGTCGTCAGCATAATCATCATCGTTGCCATACTTGGGCGTTTTGTTGAGCAGCATCTGGCGTACCCGCTCGTGCTCCCGACCAGCAAAACCATCCCTCAGAGCGGCCAGCAGTTCCTCCATCGTCAACGTTCTCTCTTCAAAGACCTGGTACTTGAGGGCCGTCATCGCATCGGCCATCGTACCCAGACCGACGCCCTGGATGTATGTGGTGTTGTATCGAGCGCCGCCGTCGTGATAGTCTTTGCTCGTGGCTATGCAATCATCGATCAGCAGCGAGAGAAACGGCGCAGGCAGATATATGGCGTACAAGCGCTCGATGATATTGTTACCCCGCACCTTGACGTCGACAAAGTAGTTCAACTGGTTCTCGTATGCCCCAAACAGCTCCTCAAAGGTCTGGAATTCTGTCGGATCACCCGTCTCCAGACCGATCCTTTTACCCGTACGGGGATCGACGCCGTTGTTCAGGGTGATCTCGAGCACTTTGGGCATGTTAAAGTAACCGGTCAGGTTATAGTTCTCTTTGCCAAAAGCGCCGACCTCAACACAGCCACTGGAGCCGCCATTCCGGGCATCAGTTATCGATTTGCCCTGCCGCACCAGTTCCTGGACAATCAGATCGGCGTTAAAGGCGGAGGGCTGACCAAAGCCTGTGCGTATGATACGCGCCGCTCTTTTGATAAAGGCATCAGGGTTCTTTTTGCTGACCTGGATAGAAGAGCTGGGCTGCAACAGCCGCATCTCTTCGATCACGTCGAGAAGCAAGTACGTGACCTCGTTGACGGCGTCAGAACCGTCCCTTGTGACCCCTCCCGTGTTGATCTGGGCGAAATCGGTGTATGTGCTGCTCTCGGCCGCGGTGACCCCCACCTTGGGTGGCGCCGGCTGGTTGTTGAACTTTATCCAGAAGCATTGCAACAGCTCTCTCGCCTGTTCGTGTGTGAGGGAACCTTCCGCCATCCCCTTTTCGTAGAACGGATACAGGTGCTGATCCAGCCGGCCCGGGTTAAAGGCATCCCACGGATTCAACTCGATGGTCACTCCCAGATGAACGAACCAGTAATACTGTAGCGCTTCCTGCAAGTCCCGAGGTGCGTGGGCTGGCACGCGCGAGCAAACCTCGGCAATACGCGTTAGCTCCTGCTTTCGATTGGGATCAGCTTCCTCACGCGCCAGTTCCAATGCTTTTTCAGCGTGCCGTTCTGCAAAACGGATCAGCGCGTCGGCACACATGTCCATCGCCTTGAGCTGTTCCTGCTTGGCGTATGCATCCGCATCGTTCATATAGTCCAGCTTCTGCAGGCTGTGCTGAATGTCACGCTTGAAATCGAGGAGGCCCTTGTGGTAGATCTTGTCATCCAGGACGGTATGACCGGGAGAGCGCTGCTCCATAAACTCGGTAAAGACACCGGCTTCGTACGCGGCTTTCCATTCCTCTGTCATTTCCTGAAAGATGAGCTCGCGCATCGTCTTTCCCTGCCAGAAGGGAATAATAGCCTGTTCATAGACCTGGCGCGCGTGCGGACTGACGGCAAACGATATCTTTTCCCGGGAGTTGAGAATATCAAGGTCCTCCAGACTATGGCAGCACAGCTCCGGATACGTCGGCGTGGCCTTGGGAGCCGGGCCTTTCTCACCCACAATCAACTCACCCTCATTGATGCAGATCGCCTTATGCTCCAACAAGTACTGAAACGCCAGGGCGCGGCGAACGGGGGCAGACACCGTGCCGAGGTCCTGGCGGTAGAACTGGGTCATCAGTTCCGCTCTCTCGGCCGAGAGGCTAGTCTCAGCGTCCAGGCTCTGCTGTCTCAACCGAGCGACTCTTTCACTCATAGGCATAACCATACTCCTCATTAACGCAAGACAAACCCAGCTCGCAGCGGATCGTCCGGATCGATCAGAAACTGGTGGCGACCGGTGATGTACGCGGCACCCTCTACCTCCGGTATGATGGCAGAGTGGGAACCGAAGGTGGTGGTCTCAACGATGCGGCCAGTGAAGCGGGTGCCAATGATGCTCTCGACAACGATGGGCTGATTGAGATCAATCTCACCCCGCGCGTGGTGAATGGCCAGGCGACCGCTGACACCGGTGCCGGTGGGGCACCGGTCCACCTCCCCCTCCGCAAAGATGCACACGTTGCGACTGTGAGCGCCCTCGCCAAGCGGTGGCCCGATAAAGATCGTCCCGTAGAGAAAACTCAGGTCCTCCTCAAAGGGATGGGGGATGGGCCGACTGGCCATAATGGCCCGCTTGATGGCCGTACCCTTCTCTATGAGGGAACGGAAATCCTCGGGTGTACAGCTCAAGCCGACGTCCTGCGCCTGTACGTAGGCGTAAAAGGCCCCTCCAAAGGCGATGTCGTAGCGCACCTCGCCCAGCTCTGGCACGTGGACGGTCTCGTCCAGGGCTAACGCAAACGAAGCCACGTTGTGAAAGGAGACACTTTTCACCTGCTCTCCAACCACTCGGGCGTAGGCGGTGACGAGTCCGGCCGGTGTGTCGATCCTGACGGTCGTCTCCGGGGAGGTCATAGGCAGCACGCCAGTCTCTAACGCTACCTTGACGATGCCGATGATGCCGTGACCGCACATCGTGCTGTAGCCCTCGTTGTGCATAAACAGGATGCCAATGTCGGCTTCCGGGCTAACAGGGGGTGTGACGACACAACCATACATATCGGCGTGCCCCCGTGGCTCCCACATAAGCGCCGTGCGCAAATGGTCCAGGTTCTCCCTGGCATAACGGCGGCGGGCAAGAATGGTCTCACCCGGCAGATCCGGGAAACCGCTGGTGATAACCCGAAACGGCTCACCCGCAGTGTGGGCATCGACGGTGGTGATGCTGAGCCAGTCTTTGGGAGGCTGCCAGTCCTTCATCTCGTTCTCCTCATTCCCGGAACTTGGCCCATTATAGCAAGTTTGGGCAGGAATTCAAATAAGCGCGCGCTTCGAACATCCTCATCTATCATTGTCGCTGCCGTAGAAGCAACGGTTCGCGAAGCGCAGACTGCGCTACCCTGGTCCTGAACAGGACAGGCAAATAAAGTTGGTACGAATCTCCCCATCCTACTCGATGGTTAACCCCATTGCTGTACTCGAGCGCCGTTTCAACGGAATCGAGCGTCGCCACGTTGGTGATTGTGGTCGAAACGCTGGTCGTGACAGTCACACAGAATGCGGTCGTCAGCACCTTGCCAGCCGGAAAACTGGGCAGGCTGAGGTTGACCCGCCCTCCATCGAAACTGATCGTTCCCAGGGTAGCCGTGGCGCTGTCTGATACGTAGACCGTGCCCACCGGGATAGCATCAACGAGATCCAAGCCAGTCGCAGGGCCACCCAGATTATGCGCCACGATCGTGTACGTGATCCTCTCCCCTGGCTCGACGATACTGCCGCCGGGCGGCTCCGCCGTCTTGGTCAGCACCAAGCTGGGAGGTAACACCTCCGTGTGGCTGATCACGTGCGTCACCACGTCGCTGAACGACGGCGCCGTCATCCCCGTGCTCGTCACGCTGGCCCGGTTCCTGATGACGGTCCCGCTCACCTGCCCTGTCACCGTCATTCCCAGCGTCACCGTCACGCGCTGCCCCGAACCTAGATCCAGCCCCGCCACCCGCACCGGGTTCGGCCCGCTCACCACCCCACCCGTCGTGTGGCTCACCACCAGCGCCACGTTCTCCAGGTCCAGCGTGTCGGACAGGACGATGCCACTTGCTGGATCGCCGCTGTTGTCCACTACGACAATATAGGTGATCCAGTCGCCTGGCTCAACCGGACCGGAATTGCTCGGGAGCGCCGCCTTTGTGATCGACAGATTTGGCAAGACCACAACCGGATGCGCGACCGCGCTGCTCACCACACCGGAGCTGTCCGCCACCACTCTGACCGTGTTGACCAACAACGTGCCCGACGGCACGGTTGAGATGGTCACGCAAAAGGTGGCCGTCAGCACACCGTCCACAGGCAACGCCCCGGTCAAGACCAGGGCTGGCGGCGGCAGGGCGGCGACATTCAAACCAAATGCAGCACTGGCACTGCCGGGAACATAGTCCACGCCTGCTGGCAGTGTGTCCGTCAGCACCAACCTGCCTGCATCAGCGGTGCCGCCGTTTGTGAGCGTGAGGGTATAAGTAATACGATCACCCGGTCTGACGGTCGAGCCCGAGGGGGGCACCGCGGCCTGGGCCACGCTGATCGCCGGCGAACTCTCCAACGCCAGATGCATCACCTCGTGAATGTAAGTGTTCTCATACGCCCCGATCAGCAGGTCTGACCACGGGCCCTGGGCCGTCACCGGCACATCGGCGGCGGTGTGGTTGCCCGTGGTCCAGTTGACATAGAAGGGCATCCCGCCGGGCATGTAGAAAGGGCCATCTTCAGTCAGAACCCCGGTTGAAGCAAAGCTGACGCTCATACCACCTGTCTCGTGATCGGCGGTGACGATGAGCAGCGTATCCTCAACGGTCGAGGCGTAGGTCTGCGCTACGGCGACCGCCTGGTCAAAGTCGATGGTGTCCGAGATCGTATTGGCGGCATCGTTGTCGTGGCTGGCCCAGTCGATCTGCCCGCCTTCGACCATCAGAAAAAAGCCATCTGGATTCAGGGAAAGGATACCGATGGCCTTTTGCGTCATATCGGCCAGGGAAGGCGAAAACGGTCGGGACATCCCCTCGTCGGCGAACAGGCCCAGCAGCCGGGTGGTGGATGTAGGATCAACTGCGGCCAGATCCGGAGCGTTGCACACGTAGGTGTAACCGGCGGCCACCGTCTCGCTGATCAGATTGCGCCCGTCGGTCCGCTCGCCGGGCTGAGGGTAGCAGCCGGTATAGATGCCGGTGGCCGCAACAGGCAGGAACTCGTCCTCGCCGCCACCCAGCAGGACGTCCACTCCGTTGGCCACCATCTGGCTGGCGATCTCGGTCAACATCGTTCGAGTCGGCCAATGCGCGGCAAACGCGGCCGGGGTGGCGTGCGCCATTTGCACGTTGGTGACCAACCCGACAGACATCCCACGATCCCTGGCACGCTCCAAGATCGTCGGCAGCGCATCCCAGTCCGGGTCCATCCCGATGACGCCATTGTTGGTCTTGACGCCGGTGGCCAGCGCCGTAGCAGCAGCCGCCGAATCAGTGACGGGGTTGTCCGCGGAGGACGTGCGCTGCCACCCTCCATAGGGCAGCGGATCCATCGCCAGGGCACCGTTCTGCCCCACCGCTGACCAGCGGCCAGCGAAACGATGGGCCTCTCCCATGCCATCGCCGATCATCAAAATGATGGCCCGGGGATGTGCCCGGTCAGGCAGGCCAAGCTCAGTGCGGATGACCGAACCGGTCGTATCCTCGCTGATATACAGCCGCCCCTGCGGATCCAGGACCACATCCTCGATGTTGTAGAAGCCGGTGCAGAAAGGGGCGTGACCGCCATCCGCCTCGACCCGGCTCAACTGGCCAGCACCTCCACCGGTATCCTCTTCGACGACGTACAGGGGAAAACCACCACCGGCCGAGAAGCGCAGTCCTTCTGGGTTGTCCAGGTTGCTGGCAAACAGGGTTCGCGCCCCGGTGGATGGGTCCACGACAAACACGCTGTCTTCAGTGCCTGTTCCGGAGGCCTCGTTGTTGACGTACAGAGACCCATCGGGTCCAAGGGCGATGCCGGAGTAGCTCCAAAACAGCGTGTTGGTCAGGATGCGAGTCACCTCACCGGTCGAGGACACAACCGCCACACGCGTTCGATACTGGAAAGGACTGGCCGTGAATTGGACGTTCGATTCGGTGACGTACACAAGACCCTCTGATGCCCAGGTCACGCCTTCAGGAGCATCCAGGTCGGTGGCCAGTGTCTCTGTCACCCCATCCATCGTCATCTTGACCAGACGACCCCTCCGCGAATCCAGGGTATCCGCCGGCACGTCCTCCACGACGTAGAGCGCACCTGCTGCGTCAAAGACGATGCCTTCCGGTTGGTTCAGACCGCTGAGGATGGCGGTCACCCTGCCGTATGGCTCGATCCGACTGACGCACCCGGTCGTCTCCTCGCTCACGTACAGCACGCCGTCAGGGCTTAGGGCCAGCCCATCCGGAGACGACAGTCCCTCCGCGTATATTGTAGCCGTGTAGACCGCAGGGCACAGGATGCGAGGAAGGGGCTCTCCCGGGTCAGCGCTGGCCTCGATGGCAAAGAGGCCCAACGTCATCAGAAGCGCGAGGGCAAACGGCCAGCACAGATATCCTACCAGGCTGCGCGGTCGAGCGGGTTCACAACAAGACGGACTTGCGCTTCTCACAGCGTTTCCATTATACTCCAACCGGACTCGACCACAAACGTACCGACGGAAAACGCGCGGCCCCGCACCTCTCATCCAGCGCAAACCTCTGCTTTGTGCTGACGTTACCGTTGAGCTATAATTGGACTGGCCGTCCCTTCTTTCCATCAGATCATGCATATCGCACTACCCGGCAGGGCCACCGGCACGGAGGTTATATGAGCAAAGTGGATTCTTACCGCGAGACACTCAAAACGCTCGAACACTGGGACGAGTTCCTGCTGAAGGAATCGGGATTGCCCGGCAGAAGAGGCAACATCGAACTGGCGCAGGCGGTAGCCGAAGAGGGTGACGCAGAGACATTCGCGCGCTACCTGACTTTCGACTCGGATCAAGCGCCGACAAACTCGCCCTACGAGTTCCTGGCATTCTGCGGGGTGGTCGGCTTGGGGCGACTCGCCTCCGAGGGGGATTTGGACGTTCTCAAGATTGTACGGCAGCACGCATCCGACCCACGCTGGCGAATCCGGGAGGGCGTGGCTATGGCGCTGCAACGCCTGGGTAGGAAGGATATGGACGTCCTGCTGCAGGAGATGGAACGATGGAGCACGGGGAATCCATTGGAAAAGAGAGCGGCCGCCGCAGGCCTGTGTGAGCCCGATCTATTGCACAATAGGGATCACGCGCAAACCGTACTTCAAATCCTGGACCGGATCACGGCCTCGATAGAAGAGATGGAGGATCGAAGGCGCGATGGCTTCAAGGCATTGAGGAAAGGTCTGGGCTATTGCTGGAGTGTGGCCGTTGCCGCAGCCCCCCAACAGGGCAAAGACCTGATGCAGAAATGGTTCTTAAGCAACGACAGGGACATTCTGTGGATCATGAAGGAAAACCTGCGGAAAAAACGGCTTACGCGTATGGATGCAGCCTGGGTGGAAAGCTACAAGATCCAGCTTGGAATGACATCCAAAACTGACTGAGCGATTGAATGGACATCGCTGAGGAAAAGGAAGAGACTATGAATACCCCTGACACCATGCCCATCTTTGACGGGCACAACGATACCCTGTTGCAGCTATCCCCGATCAAGCGGGCAGGGGGACGGTCGCTGTTCGAACGGAGTAAGCAGGGGCATCTGGACCTGCCGCGGGCACGAACAGGCGGGTTCGGGGGCGGGATGTTCGCCATTTGCGTCCCACCCAACCCAGACCAGCCGGATGTATTTGTCAAAGAGACCCCAGCCACCAAAACAGACGTTGGGATCAAGCTCCAACCGGCAGTGGACCATACATACGCACAGCAGTTCACGCTCTCCGCAGTAGGACGCATGTTCCGGCTGGTGGCAGAATCGAACGGACAGGTGCAGGTCGTGCGTACGGTGGATGAACTTGAGCATTGCCTGGATCAAGGCATACTCGCCGTCGTGCTTCACTTTGAGGGGGCCGAAGCAATCGACCCGGCGTTGGATGGTCTGTACGCCTTCTACGAAGCCGGGCTTCGTTCGCTGGGACCCGTGTGGAGCCGGCCTAACGCGTTCGGCTACGGTGTGCCCTTCAAGTTCCCCCTCTCCCCCGATACCGGCCCTGGCCTGACCGAAGCGGGCCGGGAATTGATCCGGGCGTGCAACCGGCTGGGCATATTGGTTGACCTATCCCACCTGAACGAACGCGGCTTCTGGGACGTGGTGCGGCTCTCCGACGCGCCACTGGTCGCCACTCACTCGGCCGCGCACGCGCTAACCCCATCAGCCCGTAATCTGACGGACGCGCAACTGGACGCCATCGGTGAATCAAACGGAGTTGTTGGCGTCAACTTTTACGTCGCCGACCTGCGCGCAGACGGACGCGTGGAAGCGGACACGCCTCTCACCGAAGTCGTGCGCCACATAGACTATATCTCCACCCGGATTGGCATCGATCACGTGGCATTCGGGTCCGATTTTGACGGCGCGACCATCCCCCAAGAGATCGGAGACGTGACGGGGTTGCCGAGGCTCGTCGACGCCCTGCGCGCTCACGGCTTCGATGAACAAGCCCTGCGCAAGATCACCCACGAGAACTGGTTGCGCGCCCTGCGCCTCACTTGGCGCCAAGGCTAGCGGACAGAGGAGGAGAAAAAGGATGACGGAACAAGCACCGCACAAGGACGAGGGATTCAAGATCGTGGCACGGGTGATCAAACAAGAGGGACACTGTATCGCGGGCCATCAGGTCGGCGACGAGGTCGTCTTTGACGGGCAGACCGTTGAGGGCAAGATATGCCTCCACGCACTCTACAGCTTCCTGCCCAAGGTATTCGCCATGCGATATGGCGCCGAGTTCCCCTGGCTAGACGATCCAGACGTGGCGACCCACGCGTGTCCCGATGCCTGGAATCCGGTGGTCTTTGAGATCCGGCGTCTTGTAGAGTAACGCCGATTTGCCAAACAGCTTAACATATCCTATAATCTGAGCATAGCGTACCGCGTCCGTCGCGTCTTCACGGTGGAAGAAGACTTAACATAACCACAATAGCGCATCAATGCCACTAGGGGAGCTCGGAGAGCCGGGCTGAGAGGATAGCTGAGCGGTGGTGAACCGCCAACGGGCAAGCTATCGACCCTTCGAACCTGTCTGGGTAATGCCAGCGTAGGAAAGTCGCGGCCGACTTTGGCGATCGAAACCACCCTATCTGGCAAGAAGGGTGGTTTTTTTGTGGCGGGAGGACAGGAAGGTGAGATCGAACATCGTGAATGAACAACACGCGAACAAACAAGAGACGAAGCGCAGGCTGGTCCGCCTGGACCAGGTGATGCCGCCGTTGTTGTTGCTCGTGCTGTTGCTGGTGGGCTGGCAGGTTGCCACCGCGGTGTGGCAGATTGAACCGTGGCTGCTCCCCTCGCCCTTGCAGATCGCCCGGGCAGCGCTGGATGCTCGGGGCCTACTGGGACCGCACATATGGCAGACCATGATCGAGACATTGGTGGGCTTCGTGCTGGCCACGACCGTAGGCTTTGGCCTGGCTTTGACGATCGACTTTTCGACGGCACTACGGCGGGCCATCTACCCAATCCTGGTCGTGTCTCAGACAGTGCCCATCATCGCCATCGCTCCCCTGCTGGTCATATGGTTTGGCTATGGTATCCTGCCCAAGGTGCTGGTGGTGTCCCTGGTCTGTTTCTTCCCCATTGTCGTCAGCATGGCCGACGGGCTCCAGTCGGCGGACCCCGACCTGATCGCATTGCTCCAGGCGATGGGCGCTTCACGACGCCAGGTATTCTGGAAGGTGCGACTGCCCGGCGCATTGCCTGCCGTCTTTTCCGGCACCAAGATAGCCGTCACCTACAGCGTCATCGGCGCCATAATCGGCGAATGGGTAGGCGCCAGCCGGGGGTTAGGCGTTTTTATGCTTCGCTCGACCAACGCCTTTCGCACCGATTGGCTCTTTGCGGCTATCGCTATCACCGCGCTTCTGAGCGTGATCTTGTTTCTGATCGTGAGTGGGCTGGAACGAGCACTGCTGCCCTGGTACTATACGACTCAACGGGAGGAACAGTGGGAGGAGCTATAAGAATCTGAGGAGTAAACACAGGAGGTCACGATGGCTAAAGGACAGAAACGTCTCTCGCAGTGGACGATGGGAATCGCTCTGGCAGTCGCCCTGGTCCTGGCGGGGTGCGGGTCGGAGGCGCAGCTAGAGAAGGCAACGCTGTCACTGGACTGGGTGCCGAACACCAACCACACCGGGTTGTACGTTGCCCTGGACAAGGGCTGGTATGCAGAAGAAGGCATAGAACTGAACATCCAGATCCCCTCTGATCCGGCGGCGGCGTTGAAGCAGGTGGCATCCGGCAACACAGCGTTCGGCGTCAGCTTCCAAGAGGAGATGAGCATCGCCCGCAGCAACGACATCCCGGTCGTGTCGATCGCCGCCATCATCCAGCACAACACGTCGGCCTTTGTATCTCTGAAAGGCCAGGGCATCCTGCGGCCCCGCGACTTTGAGGGCCGAAAATACGGGTCCTACGGTCTGCCACTGGAACGAGCCGTTCTTGCAGGACTGATGGCGTGCGACGGGGCCGACGTGGACGAACTGGAATTCGTCGACGTCGGTTTTGACGTCTTCCCGGCCCTCATTGGGGGGCGGGTGGATATCGCCTGGGTGTTCCTCGCCTGGGATGGCATCCATGCTCAGAACATGGGGCAGCCGCTGGACGTGATCGAGCTCTACGGTAGCTGCGTGCCCGACTATTATACGCCGGTGCTGATCTCTGGTGAAAAGACAATCGCTGAGCAGCCCGAGTTGGTGCGCCGCTTTCTAAGGGCCACCAGCCGTGGATACGAATATGCTATCGCCCATCCTGAGGAAGCCGCCGAGATCCTGCTCAAACACTCGCCAGAGAGCGACCCGGCTCTGGTCAAACCAAGTCAGGCATGGCTTGGCCCCCGCTATCAGGACGACGCGCCCCAGTGGGGCGTGCAGGACCCGGACGTCTGGCGCGAGTTCACGACATGGATGGCCGAGAACGACCTGCTGGCCAAGGAGATCGATCCCGACGAGGCGTTCACCAATGAGTTCCTGCCCTGACGCTCCCTGCAAGATCGAGGTCCGAGGGCTGGGCAAGGCATTTCGCGTCGACGGTCGTCGCGTGGAGGCGCTGCGCGACGTGAACGTGCGGGCGGCGCCCGGAGAGTTTGTCACCCTCATCGGGCCCAGCGGCTGTGGCAAGAGCACGTTGTTCAACATCATCTGCGGGCTGTTAGAACCGGACGCTGGCGAGGTGTGTCTGGACGGCGAACCAGCGGCCGTTCGCATCGGCCGGGTGGGATACATGCCTCAGAAGGACCTCCTCCTGCCCTGGAGGCGGGTGCTAGATAACGTGACGCTGGGTCCAGAGATCGCGGACGAAGACCTGAGGGCCGCGCGGCAGGAGGCTCGCTCTCTACTGCCACTGTTTGGCCTGGAGGGATTCGACGATGCCTATCCTGCCACGCTGTCCGGCGGGATGCGGCAGCGGGCCGCGCTCCTGCGCACGTTTCTCACCCACAGGGACGTCATGCTGCTGGACGAACCGTTTGGCGCGTTGGACGCCATCACCCGGATCGAGCTGCAGGACTGGCTGCTAGAAGTGTGGCGCTATCTGCGCAAGACCGTGCTGTTCATCACTCACGACGTGGAGGAGGCTGTATTCCTCTCCGATCGGGTCTATGTGCTGTCCCCTCGTCCAGCCAGCGTCCAATTGGAACTGAGCATTCGGCTGTCCCGGCCCCGAACACGTGACATGGTCACGTCAGAGGAGTTTGTCCGCGTTAAGGAACAGGTGCTGAGGGCGCTGCTGGAAGGGAGTGGGGGAAAACCATGACGCCGGAAGTGCTCTTTGGGCAGGACATCGCGCCACACTATGAGGCCTGGTTCCAGGCGGGGGAAGGCCGGCGCGCCGACCGTCTGGAAAGAGATCTGCTGGCGCGTCTGCTGGCAGAGCTCGGACCGCCCAGTGATGTGCTAGAGATTGGATGTGGGACAGGCCACTTTGCCCGCTGGATGTCCACCCTCGGCTGGCGGGTATGGGGCGTCGACCTGTCAGGGCCGATGTTGGCCGAGGCACAGGCTCGTGGAGCCGCTGGCGAACTGGCCCAGGGTGATGCGCTGCGCCTGCCCTTTGCCGACGCCTGCTGTTCCGTGGCGGCCCTTTTTACCGTGATCGAGTTCCTCCCGGACGTCACGGCCGCTTTGCAGGAGGCGTGGCGAGTGGCCCGGCGGGGCCTGCTGGTTGGAGCCATCAACCATCATAGCCTGTTGGGCTATGGGTACCGGCAGCAAGCCAAAAAAGCCCCCACCGTATACAGCCAGGCACGGTTCTTTGGCCCTGGCGAGCTGGCACGCCTGGTACGCCATACGGCCGGCGCTCCGGTCACCATTCAAACTGAAACGACCCTCTGGCCCGCGTGGCTGCCACTGGAACGGCTCCACCTGCCGTGGGGTGGTTTTATCGGACTGGTTGCGCGCCGAGTGAAAGATAAATCGGAGGAGAGGAGTCCAAGATGAGCGTTGGCGTATCCGCCCAGGTTAGTCTATACCCGCTGGGACAGGACGACTTGGGGCCGGCTATTGAGGGCTTTTGGCGAGCGTTGGACAACCAAGATCTGGAGCAAGAGCGAGGCCCGATGAGCACTCTCGTTTGGGGTGATGATGAAGCGGTGTTTGCAGCGCTACAGGACGGTTTCCGCCGGGCCGCAGAACGCGGCGGCACCGTCATGGTCGTTACCCTATCCAATGCCTGCCCGCGACCCTCAATCTGAGCAGGGGCGATCTCCTGAGAGTTGTGCGCCATAGGGCCATTTTCTCTTTTCCTCCGCGTCTCCGCGGTGAGATGTGCGCAATCATCGCGACAGACTCTCTTGCAAGCCCACCGAAGCGGGGTATAATCCCAGGCAATGCGCAGACTGATCCCCCTCTTTGCCCTCGTGGCCCTGCTCTTTCTATCCACCTGTCAGTCCTCCTCCCTCGACTTGCCTCCGGGATGGCAAGAGAGCGGCGAGAGATGGATGTTCGGGTATACAGGAGAGAACGACCTGCTGCCCCAGGCACGCGGGATGGGGCAACTGGCGACCAATCCCCTGCGCCCTCAGCCCCGCACCGCCCCTGACGGTCCAATCGCTAACGCCGGCGTCAATCCCTTTGGCATCAACGTCTTCCTGGAACAGGAGGCGGAAGAGTGGAAGCGGGAACAAGCAGTACGTATGATCGCCGAGGCGGGTTTCCACTGGATTCGACAAGAGTTCCCCTGGGAGGACATTGAGATTCACGGCAAGGACGACTTTGAGGACCGCCGGCACGAGCCCTACCGCTCCGCCTGGGAGAAATACGACCACATCGTAGGTCTGGCCGAGCAGTACGGCCTGGAAATCGTTCCCCGCCTCAGCAATCCGCCTGCCTGGAGCCGCGCCCTGACAGACACCGTGGGCACCTATGCCCCCCCTGATGACGTGTCCGACTGGGGGGATTACGTCTACGCCGTCGTCTCTCGCTACCAGGGCCGGGTGCGCACCTATCAACTCTGGAACGAACCCAACATCTACCCCGAATGGGGCGAGCGGCCGGTCGATCCGGCGGGCTATACCCAACTCCTGTGCGAGGGATACCATCGCGCCAAAGGGGCCGATCCGGACGTTATCATCATCGCCGGGGCCTTGGCGCCGACCGTCTCATTTCACCCTGGGCCGGGGCCTGCGCTGGGGCTGAGCGATTTTGTGTTCCTCCAGCGTATGTACGACGCCGGGGCCGGCGACTGCTTTGACATCCTGGCCGTCAACGACTATATGCTGTGGTCCGGCCCCACCGACCGCCGTATGCGGCCCACAAACATCAACTTTTCCCGGCCGATGTATATCCGGGACATAATGGTGGCCAACGGCGATGCGGACAAGCCGATCTGGATCAGCGAAATGAGCGCCAACGCCGTGCCAAACGATCCAGCCATCCCCGACTTTGGGGCCTACGGACAGGTGACGCCCGAGCAACAGGCGCGCTACGCCGTCCTGGCGTACCAGCGCGCGATGGAGGAATGGCCGTGGGTGGGTGTGGTCAATTTCTGGTTCTTCAAACGGCCCTCCGATGCCGAACGGAACCAGGCCTGGTACTATTTCCGGATGGTCGAGCCGGACTTTTCCCCGTTGCCCGTCTACGAGGCAATGAAAGAGTACACGGCCAGCCTGACGCCCACGCTCTATCCGGGCACTCACCAGGAGGATCATTGGGCCCTGGCGTATGAGGGCGCTTGGGAGACGGTATCGGTCACCGGCTCGGCGCTGGCGGGCTACCGACGGGCGACAATCCCTGGCGCGGTGCTGCACTTTGTTTTTGAGGGCGCTGCGGTGGTGCTAGCGCCTGGCCCCGGCGTGGGTGAGATCGAGGTAAGCGTGGACGGTGGTACGCCCAGACGCATCTCGCTCAACGGGCAAGCCATCCGGCTGGCCGGAGGCTGGCGCAGGGCACACCACCGAGTCACGCTGACCACCGTCGGGGGAGACGTCGACATCGATCAGGTAACCGTCCGCCGTTCTGCCATAGGATCCCCCCTCCCCAATCTCCCATCTTTGATCTATCTCGCCCTGTGTGTTGCCGCGATCTGGAGCCTCTCCCTGACATTGCGCGGACGGTGAGGACGGTGAGACGTTCTGCTTTCCGCATCCCGCTGGCTGTCTCCACCGCTTTACTCCTTGCCATCCTGCTCCTGGCCGCCGGGCTGCGCTTCTACCGTCTAGACGTGCAGTCCTTCTGGAACGACGAGGGAAACTCGGCCCGCATCGCCGAGCGGACACTCGATCTGATCCTGGAGGGAGCGGCTGGCGACATCCACCCGCCTGGGTATTACCTGCTGCTCCATTACTGGCGGGGGTTGTTCGGCGAGAGCGAGTTTGCGTTGCGCGCTCTCTCGGCCCTCGCAGGGTTGACCCTCGTCGCCTTCACCTACCTGCTAGGCCGCCACCTCTTTGGGGAGAGCGTCGGCCTGATTGGAGCCTTCCTGGGGTCAATCTCGCCCTTCGCCATCTACTATTCGCAAGAGGCGCGTATGTACGCCCTTCTGGCCGCTCTCTCCGCCGTCTCCACCTATCTCGTTTTTCGCATCCTCCCCGGTCTGCATTATCCAACATCCAGGCCCCAACATCCAACCATCGAGGACGCTAACCTTGGCGCCGTTGCCCTGTATACTGGTATCAGTGCTGCCGGCCTCTACACTCACTATGCCTTCCCATTCATTCTGATCGTCCACAACGTTGTTTTTGGCATGTGGTGGCTGAACACAACACGCCAAACGGAACAGCGCTGGCAGTGGCTGGCGCTATGGGCCGGAATGCAGACAGCGCTCGTCGCCCTTTTCCTGCCCTGGCTGCCTATCGCCCTACATAGTGTCACCGGCTGGTCGCCCGCCGGGCGGGCACATGAACTGGGACCGGCCCTTTTGGATGTGTTGCGCGTGCTGTGTGTCGGCATCACGCTGCCGGTTGGAAAGTCCACGCCGACGCTTGTCGGCACAGGGATACTGTTGCTCGCGGGTCTCTGGCCTGGCCTGAGCCGCGCCGAAAGGCCTCGACGAACGGACCGCACAGGTTGGTTTGGCGTCGTCAGCCTGGCTCTCTACCTATCGGTTCCTATCATCCTCATCTTTGCCTTCGATCTCTACAAACCGGAATGGCTCAAATTCCTCCTCGTCGTCCTCCCGCCGTTCCACATCCTTTTCGCCCACGGCATCCAAACCCTGTCCCAATTCGCAATTCACAATTCGCAATTCGCAATTCCCGCTCGCCTCCTGCTCCTTGTTTCCTGCATCCTGCTCCTTGCCTCCTGCCTCTTGCCTCTTGCTTCCTCCCTCCACAACCTCTACCTCGACCCAGCCTATGCCCGGGATGACTATCGACAGATCGCCGCCGACATCACGGCATCCGCCCGTCCTGGCGACGCGATTGTCCTCAATGCCCCCAATCAGTGGGAGGTCTTTACCTACTACTATCCAGAGCAGGGGGTTTATCCAGCCCCCTATCGCCCTGAATCGGGTGGCGTTGAGCGTTTTCTAGCGCCTCTTTTGGAGCGGGAGCGGCGGCTCTTTGTGCTCTATTGGGGCGACGCCGAATCCGATCCCCAGCGTCTTGTCGAGATGGACCTGGCGAACCGGGCCTACAAGGCGGGTGACCGTTGGTATGGCCGCGTCCGGCTGGCAACGTATGCGGTGGCCCCGCTGCCAGAGAAGCCCGACGCCACGCTCGATGCCCGGTTCGGCAAAAGTATCCGGCTGACGGGATATGCACAGCCGGAAGCCTGGTTCGCCCCGGGCGACATCCTGCCGGTGACGCTATTCTGGCGAGCCGAGGGTCCCATCCCTGAGCGTTACAAGTTCACCGTCCAGGTGCTCGACAGTGCAGGCCAGCTCGTTGCCCAGCACGATTCCGAACCGGCCGACGGGCTATCCCCGACCAGCGGCTGGATACCAGGCGACGTTATCACGGACCGGCACGGCGTCCCCTTGCCGCACGACTTGCCAGCAGGTCGCTATACGCTGATCGTCGGCCTCTACCACATCGCCACTGGCGAACGCCTGGCGACCACGGCTGGTGGCGACCACGTCAGCCTTTGCGCGATCGAGATAAGGGCCCCAACAGGTTTTCTCCCCCGCGATCTCCCAAACACCACCTACCAACGGTTTCGTACTGTGCTGGAATCCACCCCAGCGCTGTCCCCAACATCGGCGGGTGGTACGAGTTGGTCAGGTCTGTATCACAACGTCCGGGATGTCCTCCAGGATGTCCATTCCTACTGGGTCCTGACCGAAGCAGGGCTGCTGCGCTTCGATCTGACCGGCAAGCTCCTATCTACCTATGCCCGTCCTGGTCGCGGCCCCGTGGATTGGGGTATGCTGGCGCTGGCATCGGATGGGAATGGTGGCGTCTGGATTAGCAGTCACGATGGTGTTTGGTGGCTGCACGACGATCAGTGGACGCAGCTTCTGGCCACCGATCACTCCGTATGTCAGTTGGCCGTCGATTTGGACGGCGACCTATGGGTCGTCACACACGTTTTGCCCGAGTGGTATGCCACAGGTTATGGTATGAGGGGTTGTAGATACTTCAATCGCCCTCCCGGCCATTCGGGCCCGACTCCGCCAACCGCCAGCGTCCTGTACCACTACGTGGGCGACGGCGCGTGGCAGTCCTGGGCCGGACGGACCGGCGTCATCTCAGTACCCGCCGCGATCACGCTGCCCGATCACTGCCACCGGTGGGCCTGGGTTTCCCCCGCCGCCATGTGCCCGGACGCGCCTCACCCCGCACCGGCGCTGTCCGATGTCGAACGTTGGGTAGAGAGCGAGGAGAACGACCTGCCTCTCCTGCCCCCTTCCTCCCTTGGCGATATCCACAGGACGCTGATGGTCGATCACCACGGAACCGTGTGGGCGGACGGGGCATCGTCTCCCGGCGGACTGATCGCCTTCGAGCAAGGGCAGTGGTCCTCATTCACGGTTGAGGCCCCCTGCGAGCGCGCCAGCACGATATGCCAGGATGCCGCTGGATACCTTTGGATAGGTTCCGAGGGAGGAGCCTGTCGCTGGCGTGAAGGGCAGGTGAGGACGACGGCGGAGGTTGGCTCCGTCGCCAGTCTGGTTCAGGATTGGGAAGGATACATCTGGGCAGGGCTCGTTTGGGGGGGCGTGGCCCGTTGGGATGGAAGTACGTGGACCCGCTTCGACACCGCCGGGGGCGCGCTGCCCAGCAACCTCGTCACGGCAATGGCGGTGGACGCGGGTCGTCACCGCCTCTACGTCGGCACACACGGAGGTCTGGCGGCATTTGACGGCCAAGCATGGCGCTTGTTGGATGGCTTCGATACCGACAGGGGGTTATTGATCAACGCGCTCGCCGTGGCGGAGGATGGGAGCTTGTGGGTAGGCACCTACCACGGCCCTACCGAGACCGGCGAGTTCGATGGGACCTTGAAGCACGTCACCGACGTAGGGCGGGAACAGGTGTCCCTTCCGGTACAGGGAGCCGTGGGAGCACTGCTGGTTGATCGGGAGGGAGGGCTATGGGTTGGCCTCATCCTGGGCGGCTTTTCGGGCAGGAATAGTTTCTACCATTGGCAGGCACCGCCGGACGAAGCAGCGCTGTGGCACTATCGAGAAGGCGCGTGGCACTCCGTTGGGCGCTCAGAGGGCCTGGGACAGGCAGCCATCTTTGCCCTGGCCGAGGATACAGACGGGATCATTTGGGCCGCCGGCGCGACGTCTATCAGCGCGATCGACCCGGCGCGGCTGTGGTAGGGACGGCAACTGGATACACCCTTGCCCCCTTCGCACACTCGTGGTAGACTCAACCGGCATTACCTCGGCAAGAGCATATCGATTGAAGGAGTGAGACGGTGGAACAAACCTACGATGTCACGATCATCGGCGCGGGACCGGGTGGCTATGTGGCCGGAATCCGCGCCGCGCAACTAGGGCTCAAGGTCGCCCTGATCGAAAAGGAACACCTGGGCGGTGTGTGCCTCAACTGGGGCTGCATTCCCACCAAAGCGCTGCTGCGAAACGCCGAGGTCATCTCCCTGCTGGGACGCGGCAAAGAGTTCGGTTTTACCCTCACGGGGTTCGAGGCCGACTTTGGCGCGGCTGTGGACCGCAGCCGCAAGGTATCCGAGCGGCTGGTCAAGGGCGTCGGCGCGCTGATGCGCAAGAACCAGGTGGAGGTGATCGAGGGAAACGGCGTCCTCACGTCGGCCAACACCGTCGAGGTGACGCTCGCCGAAGGTGGGACGCGCACGCTGGAGACGCGCAACACCATCGTCGCCACCGGCGGCCAGGCGCGCACCATTCCCGGCATCGAAGTGGACGGCGAGCGAGTGATGACCTATCGCGAGGCCATCGTGCTGCGTGCACTGCCCGCCTCGGCGGTCGTCGTCGGAGCGGGGCCAATCGGCATGGAGTTTGCTCACGTCTGGCGCTCATACGGCGCCGAGGTCACCGTCGTCGAGATGCTGCCCCACGCGCTGCCCTTGGAGGACGAGGAGGTCAGCCAAGAGGTAGAACGTGCCTTCAAGCGACACAAAGTGCGGTTGCTGACCTCCACACGCGTACAGGGGGTGGAGACCACCTCCAATGGTGTGCGGGTGCGTGTGAGCGGCGACGAGGGTGAGCAGACGTTGGAGGCCGAACGGGCCTTGATCGCCATCGGCGTCCGTCCCAACAGCGAGCACCTGGGCCTGGAGCAGGCCGGCGTGCAGGTGGAACGGGGCAACGTCGTCGTGGATGCGTCCCTGCGCACCAACGTGCCCGGCATCTATGCGATCGGTGACGTGACGGGAAAACTGCCGCTGGCTCACGTCGCCTCGGCCCAGGGTATCGTGGCTGCGGAGACGATCGCGGGGATCGACACCGTCACGCTCAACTATGAAACGATGCCCCGCTGTACCTACTGCCATCCCCAGGTTGCCAGTTTCGGTCTCACCGAGGCCCAGGCCACCAAGCGCGGTTACGAGGTCGGGGTGGGCAAGTTCCCATTCCGCGCCAACGGCAAGGCCCTGGGACTAGGCGACTATGACGGCTTTGTCAAGATCGTGGCCGACGCGGTCAGCGGCGAAATCCTGGGCGCTCATCTCGTCGGCCCGGAGGTCACCGAGCTGTTGCCCGAATTGGCGCTGGCCCGAGAGTGGGAACTGACGCCAGAGGAGATCGCCCGCACGGTCCATGCCCATCCCACCTTGAGCGAGGCGCTCATGGAGGCCGCGCACGGGGTGTTTGGAGAGGCGATACATATTTGATCCACCCACCTGACTACCACATCCACTCGTACAACTCGGTGGATAGCACAGCCCAGTTATCTGCGATCTGCGAGGCGGCCACTTCCCGCGGCTTGACCGAGATTGCGATCACGGATCACGCCGACTTTGGCCCTGACGACCAGCCCGGCTACTTTCACCCGGTTGAGTACCTGGCAGCGATCAAACGCTGTCGCGCCCATTTCGATGATCGCCTGACCATCCGCGCTGGCGTGGAGATGGGCGAGCCGCACATCTTTGGGCAGCAACTGGAGGACATCCTGGCCGCAGGCGAATTCGACTTTGTGATAGGTTCAGCCCACTACGCCGTCGGGATGCAGGCCGGTTGGAAGCCAGCCTTCTTTGAGCAGCCGTTGCGGCAGGCCTACGAGGCCTACTTTCAACAGGTGGTCCGCCTGGCCAAGGAAGGGGATTTTGACGTCCTGGGCCACCTGGACCTGATCAAGCGGGATGCGTTCAAATTCGGCCAACCCTACGATGGGCCGGAACCGTACGCGGATCTGATCCGCACGGCGCTTCGTGCCGTCGTCGAACGGGGCAAAGGGATCGAGATCAACACCTCGCCCCTGCGCAAGGGTCTCTCTGAGCCGTGTCCCTCGTTGGACATACTGCGCTGGTACCGCGAGTTGGGCGGCGAGATCCTCACCTTCGGCTCCGACGCCCATACCGCCAATGACGTTGGTGCGGATTTTGACGTGGCAATCGAGATGGCGCGAACGGCGGAGTTCACGCGTGTGGCCCGCTTTGAAAAACGCGCCCTCCTCTGGACGAACATCAATTGATGGACAATAAACGGCCCCAGCAACCCGAACGGCCCAAACGTCGCCCGCCATGGTTGCGCGTACGCGCTCCCTCGGGCGAGGACTATCGTTGGCTCAAGCAATTGATGCGCGCCAAGCAGTTGCACACGGTATGTGAGGAAGCCCACTGCCCCAATATTGGCGAGTGCTGGGGGCATCGCACCGCCACTTTCCTGATCCTCGGAGATACCTGTACCCGCAACTGCCGCTTCTGCAACGTCAATACAGGCCGTCCCGCGCCGCCCGACCCGGAGGAACCACAGCACGTGGCCCAGGCCGTCCAGGCAATGGGGCTGAAACACGCCGTCATCACCTCGGTAGACCGGGACGACCTGCCCGATGGCGGCGCCTCTGCCTTTGCCGCCGTCATCCGCTGTATCCGCGAGTTACGGCCCGAGTGTACCGTCGAGGTACTGATTCCCGACTTTCGCGCACGTATCGAACCGCTGCAGGCAGTGGTGGACGAGCGGCCCGACATTCTCAACCACAACGTAGAGACCGCGCCCCGCCTTTTCCGGGCGGTACAGCCCCAGTGCCGCTACGAGTGGTCGTTGGCCGTGCTGCGCAACGCCAAAGCCTTGTGGCCGGAGGCCATCACCAAGAGCGGCCTCATGGTCGGCCTGGGCGAGACGGTGGACGAGGTACTGGACGTCATGGGAGACCTGCGGGAGTTGGACGTGGACATTCTCACCATAGGTCAGTACCTGCAGCCCACCAGGCAGCACATCCCCATCGACCGCTACTACACCCCGGAGGAGTTTGAGCGATTCCGGGAACGCGGCTACGACATGGGGTTTCGTTGGGTTGAGAGTGCTCCCCTGGTGCGCAGCTCCTACCACGCCGAAGGGCAGGCCCTTCGGCTCCGCTCATGGCGGGCGCAGATGCTGGCGACCGCTGGCGCGTGAGTGGACCGCCCGTCATCCTGAGGGGCCAGTGATCGAATGGCTCCAAAATCCTATTGCCAAGCCAGTCCGCATATCGTATACTGACCTATGCTGTGCGGTTTAGCCTGTTTGGTGGACGGAGCACTCGCTCCTATTTCGTTCGTTGTAAACTACATCAAGAATGGAGGGAACATTGTGGCCAACACAAAACGAATGCTCGTTCTGCGTTATCTGAGTCTGGGAGCCTTGATGGTGACGCTGCTCGGTCTTGGCTCCGGAGCCCTGGCTGCCCCGGCGAGCCAGACGGGGGCCAATCTGTTTTCGAACGCCATCGTCGCGGGCGATGGCGAGACGGTCCAGGAACTCGCCGTCGTCCGCTCCAGGTTTGTGGAGGTCAACCTCGACCTGCTGGGTGGGGCTGGTCCATCCCCCGACGCCCAGTCCGGCGTCGCCGACACCCTGCTGCTGAACCTGTTCGAGGACGTCACCCTCACCGCCGTGCTGGACGAGGTGGTGGTCAACCCGTCGGGCAGCCACGCCTGGACCGGACACCTGGAGGGCGTACCGTACAGCCAGGTGAACCTGGTAGTCAAAGAGGGGGTGGTGGTGGGCACGATCGCCTCACCTGAAAGCTTTTATCAGGTAGGCTACGTCGGCGATTCGATCCACGCCGTCACCGAAATCGACCAGGCGGCTTTCCCGCCGGAACTGGAGCCCATTCCCGCCGACGCTCCGCTGGAGCCGCTGATCGGAGTTCCCGTGGGGCCCATGGCCGACGACGGCTCCACGATTGATATATTGGTCGTCTACACTGGCGACGCGCGCGCGGCCCAGGGCGGCGCCACCGCGATGCAGGCGATGATCGATCAGGCCATCCTTGAGACGAATCAAGCCTACGCCAACAGCGGCATCGCCCAGCGCGTGAACCTGGTCCACACGGAGGAGGTGGCCTACAGCGAAGCAGGCTTTAATTGGGAAACCACGTTATTTCGCCTCACGGGTGACTCGGACGGCTATATCGATCACGTCCATACCCTGCGCGATACCTACTGCGCCGACGAAGTCGTCCTCGTCGTAAATGATACCGCTTCCTGTGGTATCGCATGGCTGATGACCTACGTCTCGACTTTTTTCGAGGACAACGCATTTGCCGTCGTGTCCCGCAACTGTGCCACCGGCTACTATAGCTTTGCCCACGAAATGGGGCACAACATGGGATCTCGCCACGACTGGTACGTTGATGATGCCAGCTATAGCCCCTATTCATACAACCACGGATACGTGAACGCGGCCAACTCGTGGCGCACGATCATGGCCTACAACACGGAATGTGATGACCAGGGAGGGTACTGCAGCAGGCTCCAGTACTTTTCAACTCCCGACGTCACCTATGGCGGCCTTCCACTGGGCGTGCCCGAAGGCACGTCTACATCCTGCAGCGAGGGTGTTTATAACCCCAATTGTGATGCCGACAATCGAAAGACACTCAACAATACCGCCTTCACCGTCGCCAACTTTAGGGATAGCGGCGTGTGCGGTCCACCGCCGACCTATGCCATCAACGGCACCGTCCGCGACTCATCCGGCAGCGGCATCAGCGGGGTGACGGTCGACTTTGGTGGCGCGCAGCCGGCGGTCACCACGAACGGCAGCGGTTTTTATGCCCAGTCGAACTTTGACAATTCCACCTACACCGTCACCGTCAGTCACAGCGGATACGTCTTTAGCCCCATGCAGGATCGGGTGACGGTCAGCGGGGCGGACGCCACCCACGACGTCACCGGCTATGCCTTCAACCCCACCGGCCTGCCCTTCAGCGATGGTTTCGAAGGCGGCACGCTGGGGAGCGCCTGGGCGGTGGAGACCGATTTCCAGGGACGCGTCCAGGTGGGCAGCGCCGCTTCCCACGCCGGCGCCTACAGCCTACTACTGGACGATGACACCAACGGCGATCTCTACTCGCACGCCTCAGCGATCCTCTCTCTGGACCTGAGCGGCCAGTCTCAGGTCGACTTGAGCTTCTGGTGGCGAGACTTTGATGACGAGAACCACGCCGACGACGGGGTGTTCATCAGCGACGACTATGGCCAGACCTGGTACCAGGTGGTGTCGTTTAACGGCGGCCCCAGTACTTTTACCCAGGCCACCGTCGACCTCGATGCCCGGGCCGGGGATGCCGGGATGAGTCTCAACGACCATTTCCTGGTCAAGTTCCAGTTCTACGATAACTGGCCGATCAATCCCGGTGGAGCCTCGTCCGACGGGTATGGAATCGATGACGTCTCGGTGACCGGCGCAGGGCTGTTCTATCACAGCCACACCATCGATGATGACACCAACGACCAGAGCAACGGCAACGGGGATAACCGCGTCGATTGTGGAGAGCAGGTTGAGCTCACCGTTGGGCTCTCCAACCTGGGGTCCGCCACCGCCACCAACATCGTCGCCACCATCAGCGAAACCGATCCCCACATCACGTTTACCCACAACCTGACGAGTACCCTTAGCGATATCGCCGGCCTGGGCACGGGCGCCAGCCTGGACGACTTTGAAATCGACGTCGACCCCAACACGCCCCACGCGTACCGCGCCGACCTGCATCTGAGCGTCGAGGCGAACGGCGGCGGTCCGTGGGCCAGCGACTTTAGGGTCGTGGTCTACTGCGCCACTGACTGGGTTTACATGCCGGTCATCCTGAGGGGGAACTAGCGCCCAAGTCTAGCTACCTGACACTCTTCACAACAAGGTCAGAAACCAGGTTTTTCGTGTAAGCGAAGCGACAAAACCTGGTTTCTGGCTAGCACCACGGTTATCCGCGCTTCTCTTTCCAACACACGCCAGTTCCCCGCCACAACCGCAGGCACCGGCACCGCGCCCTGTGGGCGGGGTCAAAGATGGGCCAGAACGGTTCTGGCAGATCGCGCCAATCGCCCTCCTCCAGCGTCGGATCCTCGGCCAGCGTGTCCACGAACAGCAGCCGCGCCCCCGGATGATCTTCGGCGTGGTCCAGGAGCGCCGCCATCGTTTTTCCCGTATAGGTCGTCTCCAGCACCCGCCCTTCCGCGCGCGCCGTGCGCTCCACCGCCTGTCGCGCCTGCTCGGTGGGGTGGGCATAGCCGGGCCCGAGATAGCCATCCAGCATATCTATTTCCTCTGCCGTCACCCGCACCGGCGGCACGCTCGGATCGAGACGGCGCAAATAACGAGCGGCCCCGTTCACCATCCGCGCGATCTTGGGCCGGTTGGCCTGATCCTCCTCGATGACGCGCACGCCCAGGATTCGGCTCCCCAATCCCACCAGGCGCGCGCCGAGCACCAGCCCCGCGAACGTCCCGCAGGAGCCCACGGCCACAAAGATCGCGTCCGGCTCCGGTTCCCCCATCTGCGCTAACTGTCCCTTGATCTCAAAAGCCGCGTTCACGTATCCCAGGATCCCCAACGTGCCCGGCGCACCAGGGTAGATAAAGTAGGGTGGCCAGCCGGTGCGCAGCAGCCAACGCACGTACTGGGTGACGAACGACAGCGCCAGCCCCACATAGTCGCCGCAGAGGTGGGCGTCGATCCCCAGCAGCGGGCCGAGCCGCAGGTGATGGCGCACCTCGTCGCTGAGCGGCTGGCAGTAGTAGGCGCACACGGCCTGTATACCGAACTGGCGGGCGACGACGGCCGTCGCCAGCGTGTGGTGCGAGCCCAACCCACCGCCCGTGAGCACGACCCGCGCCCGTTTGTCTATCGCGTCGCCGAAAACGAACTCGAACTTGCGCAGCTTGTTGCCGCCATAGACCGGGTGGGTCAACCCGTCCCGTTTGATCCAGATATCGGCCCCGGTCTCGGCCGAAAGGGCCGCCATCCGCTCCAGCGGGGTGGGCAG
>CAYUIS010000063.1:26062-27662 GCA_964444825.1 uncultured Anaerolineales bacterium
GCTCGACCATCCGGCCCAGCGGTTCCGGCGTACCCCGCACGATGACGACCTCTGGCTCTCCAAGCGCCAGGGCCCGAAACCGCTCCAGCGGGGCCAGGAGCAACCCGGCCGTGGGGAATGGCAACCGGGGCGCCAAGCTCCGCTCGAACCGTCCGCCGGGTTCCTTCAGCCCCAGCACCACCGGCGCCCAGCGGCAGGTCTCGATCGAGCCGGGCAGAACGCGCACCACCTCTCCGGCCCCCGCCCGGCTGACCGCGTCGCAGTAGGCCACGCCCCGATAGGTGGGCACGCCGGCGTGCTCGTCGGGCGACCTTAACACGCGCACGCCCACAGCCACTAGAGAATCTGCCATTGGAAGCCTACGTCTTTCCTCAAACCGCCCCCTCCGCGTCCGGCTCCACCGGCAGCTCCGGCAGCCAGAACCGCTCCCGGCTCAGCAGGCGCGGGAACTGGCGCCGCGCGGCGCCCAACACAAACTGCCGGGCCAGCGTCCCCTGTCGCCGTCGCGGGGTCTCCCCGATGGCTAATTGGACCAGCTCCAACAGGTGAAACACCGGCCGGGAATTCGGATCGGCAAAGCGCGCCACCGACATCATCTCCAGGCAGCCGGAGCAATAGACGCAGGTAGCGTCCGCCGCCACGCGCCGGTGGTCGCGCGAGGTGCGCCGGGCCGATAGCAGCAGGTCGACCGGGTTGTAGGCCGCCGCGTGGGAGAAACCCCCGCCGATGCCGCAGCACAGTTGACCCTCCCGATTGTGGGGGGCCTCCTCCACCGCCACGCCCACCGCCGCCAGCACCCGCCGGGGCAGATCTGCAAAACCCAGGCCTGCCGTGCGGGCGTGGCAGGAATCCTGCACCGTCACCGTCCGATCCAGCGATCGAATCTCCCCCAGGTCACCCTGTTGCAGCCGCTCCAGCACCACCGCCATGTAGGGCAGGAACTCGATCCGGGAGAAGTCCGCCCCGAACTGGGGCAGCACGTTTTGCATCATATTCAGCCCTGCGGTGCACACCAGGTACACCCGCCGCGCCTTCAGGCGACCGAACCAGTGAGTCAGCCGCCGGGCCACCTGCTCCAGTGGCTCGTAGAGACCCATCCGGAACACCATCTCGCCGCAGCAATAGTCCAGCCCGCCGCGGATCTCGACCCCCTCGAACAGGCGCGAGAAAGTCAGGTAGGGCGTGGTGATCAGGTTGCAGCCGGCGTACAGGAACGTCTCGGCCGGCTCGTCCCGTCGCCACCGGGCCACCGCCTCTCGCTCGTCGGCGGGCATACGGTCCAATATGTACGTCCGAAAGTTTGGCCGCGAGTGGGGCAACAGGTACTTTGCCCGCGCGGGCAGCCCTTCCTGCTGGTACAGCTCGTGCCAGCGGTCCAGGATCAGGTTGGCGGGCCGGGCATCCTGTGGGCAGAACTGGTTGCAGGCCAGGCACGAGGTGCAGGCCCGCAGCACCGGCGAATCCTTCCCGGCCACCAAACGGCTCATCTCACGTTTTGCCCGCTCCTCCGGCAGGTGCATCACCGGGCAGCGCTGCAGACACTCCCCGCACCCGGTGCACCGCTGCGCGTCAAAAGGCAGCCGTTGGTAGCGACGGGTCG